>JAZRBX010000345.1:0-2165 GCA_045635285.1 Victivallaceae bacterium | reverse complement strand
CTCCTGCGAGCAGACGCAGATGTTTCTGATACTGATATTTGCAATCATTGTATGCATCGTAGAGATAGGAAGCATTGATCGTCATATCAAATTCAAATGTTTCATCCGGGTTTTCATTGACAATGAAAATCCTCTTTTCATTACCGCATTGATAACGGTAGAAACGGATGGACGGAGAAGTTTCCTTTGTGCAAATCGGATTGAGATACGATTCGGCTTCATCAATATTGTCGCTGTAAATTATTTTCAAACCATCATTTGCCAGACGGTCAAGTATTGCTTGTTTGTCAGGAAGAAGCGAACATGACGGGACGATGAGAATTTTGAATGTTTCTCCGTTGATGACCATTTTGCCGTCGGTAATTCCGGCATTTTCGAGAATGTCAAAAGGAACGACATCATAGTCGTAATGTGCTTTGATAAGTTTAGAACCGACTTTTTCGTAGGGGGTGTAATCTTTGCAGCTCCATTCAGCTTCGGCATGATACAGCACTGCCGCACCTGAAATATGGATGCCGTCGCTTAAAAGGGAATAAACTCTTTTGCAATAATCCGCCCAGAGTTTGAAAAATTTCCACTGCTGATTTTTGCCGCGGGCATAAAAATGCGGAGGACAGTCACTGTCGGGAAATTCCGCACATGAGAAAGCATGCGGCACCAATGCATTGATTCCCTGAACTCCCAAATGGTCGGTCAGGCGTTTCATCTGATCAAGTCCGAAAGACCAGCCGTATGCACCGAAACTTTCACAAATCGCCTGATGATTGAAGTTGGGATAGAGATGCGCTGCACTTGAAGCAAGTTTGGCAATACCGAAATGGAAAAATTCCGCATCATGCCGACCGAAACCGCAGACAAAAATTCCCTCTTCAAATCCGGGAAGATTCTGGTGCAGAACTGTGTCGATCATGGCGAAATCCTGCCCCTGCTGTGCGCGGAAAAAATGTCCCGCACCGTATCCCAGACGGCAATGGGCACCGCTGTCTTCGATGATATGACCGATGTATTGTACATTGTGGTCATGGCACCATTTGCCGATTTGCTGTGAAAAACTTTGAGAATAGAATTTGGAAACTTTGTCCATGAATTTTGTGCGGTAAACGGCGGAATTTTCACATTCAAAAAACAGTGACGGATAAAATGCGGGGTCTTCATTTTCCAAATCTTTTGCAAGAGAGAAAGAGAATGGCAGATAATTGTATTTGCCGTCTGTTTTTAAATCAAGTACAGTCTCTGTGCCTATACTCGGCTCATCGGAAAAAATCCCTGCAAAAACTCCGTTGTCAAAATATTTTTTCAATTTTTCATAATATGGAGCGATCGCCAAATCAATGAAATTTGTAACAGCATCATAATCAAGCATATTAACTCGCTCCATCAGGAATTTTGAATTGCCGTCAATCGTGGTGTTGATAAAAAATATTCTGAAATGCCCCCCCGGTAAATCAAGAGTTAAAACATTGTCAACGACTTGACCGGTAAGGTCGGTTGCCTGTGAAGCATCAAAATTATTCGGCATGACAAAAGGGGCGCAGATGACTTTAAAAAACTTTTCTTTGCCGTAGAGCGGAGCTTTTATGGTATATCTGCCGCCGCTGCCGATGACATCCACAGGACGGCAGCGGATGTTTAATTTGCGTGAGTTTTCGGGGAGTTTGCCATTGGCAAATCCGCTCGGATAATGTACATCGTCAAACATCCATAACCGCATATTGTTTTTTTCAGCATAGTCAAATATGACATGCAATGTTTCAAAGAATTTTTCTCCCATCCAATCGGGGTGGGGGCGTGATTCAAGGATACATTCATTAATGCCTGCTGATTTTATCTGTTTCAACTCTTCAAGGAGAATGGAATCATCTTCTCCTTTGAGCCAGAAAAAAGGATTGAGGATCGGAAAACTTTTCATAAAATATTAACTTTCAATTATTGCACGGTGAAATATATTCAAGTATTTTTTTTGCCAATTCTTTTTTTGAGCAGAGTTCAAAAACTTTCATATTACCGCTACGGTCAATGATCGTTACGGCATTCTGATCTTTGCCGAAGCCGCCGAATGATGAATTGCTGACATCATTGGCAATGATGAAATCGAGATTTTTGCGTTCAAGTTTGGACTTGGCATTTTGGAGGATATCGTTTGTTTCTGCGGCAAATCCCGCAAG
>JAZRBX010000344.1:0-29180 GCA_045635285.1 Victivallaceae bacterium | reverse complement strand
AGCTGCTGCTGCAGTTTCCTGGGGTGCGCCTTCTGCCATGGCGGGATCCATAGGCATCTCGCCTTCGGGTGAGGATTCGGCGGAGGAAGCGGCAGAGGAACTTGATCCGGAGAGAATATCAGCAATCAATTCATCTCTGACGGAGAATTTGCGGGATTCACGGACGATATCATCGACATTGGTACCGACCAGAATATTTCCGTAACTGTCAACTCTGTATTTCAGACCAAGATTCAAGCAGAGGTAACGCAGGATTTCGCCCAGCGGCATTTTGTTGAAATGCATGTAAATTCTCTGGAACTTCGGATTGGAAAGTTCATTTTTTTCAAACTGGGGAATAATATCGACACCGGGACGGACGGGATCTTTGTCCAAACCTTTGCTCTTGGAGGCAAGGTAGTTCAAAATCTTCAAAATATCCATTCCGGGAGAGTCAAATTTATCAAAGATGATAGTCTGCAATTTTGCTTCGACAGGATTTTCAACTTCTTTTTCTCTGACGACGACATTTTCCATGAGGGTACTGCTCTTGTCATATTTGATAGGCATTACCCAATTCCATTCAGCCTGAGCCATAGTTTCCTGTGTGGTAACTCTGTGGCGAGCTCTTGCCATGCTGTAAATTTTTCCGTAAGTTTTGTCGAGCAAAGTAGTTGCACGGACATTGAAAGGATCTATAAGATAGACTTTTTCGAGAGCGAGAATGACATCTTTGTATTTACCGTTCTGATAATAAGTCTGTGCTTCACGCATAAGACGGTCAATGGTCTTTTCGTTACTTTCAAATTCATTATCTCTGATGTTTATGTCGTTTTTGAATTTTGCGGCGAGTTCAGCTTTGCGGCATTTTTCGGTAAAGCTGACAACTGTCTCGGCATTCTTTTCCTGATCAATGGTATTGAGTTCAGCGCAAACCTTGACGGCATCTTCATATTTGCCGGCATCAAAAAGGTTGCTTGCCTGTTCAAAAACGAAAGCAGACCAGTTTTTACGCAATGCGGCGAAAGAAGCCTTGATACTTTCAAGTTCATTGGCGGCGGCACTGCCGGTGAGTCCGGAAGCTTCTCTGATCAATTTGCCATAAGCATCAGCGGTATCACGGAAAGCATTGTTGTCTTTACAATCACGATCGCGCAGTTCTTTATGAGTTGCGGCGATTTTTTCCAATCTGGCAGCACGAGCCTCTGTTTCGGCATTGACAACTGCTGTCAGGACCTCTGCCTGAACAACTTTCTGTCCGGTAGTTGCATTTTCTGCGGCGGCGGCATTTGCGGCGATCGCATTACCTCCGGCGATGAGCATCAATAACAGCGCATAACGCGGTATTGAACCTGTGTTTTTACAATTTTTTGCCATCTTCGAATTGTCCTTTATGTAAAATTAGTTATAAATTCTAATCAATACCTTCTCTGAACGGGAATCGGCATTGCAGGATCACCGGGAAGCGGACCTTCTCCGGGCAAACCATTATCCGTTTTCTCTTCTTTTTCAGGAATTAATTCTTTCGGCATGATAGCCTCGGTTTTTATAACGATATCTTTACCGTCTTTAACGGGAGATTCCAACACAACTGTATTGTTCTTTTTGCTGATCGCTTTGATAGTGTAATATGTGTAACCGATATTTTTGTTACCCATACGGATACGTTCACCGACTTTGCCCTGATATTCGGAAATGCCCCAAACATCTTTGAGAACAGCTTTGTCATCGAGAGCGTTGGCTTTTTCACCTACGCGAATGGTAAGAGTACGGTTTTTGCTGTCACGGAGCACGACACTGTGTTCCATAACTTTCTGCATCTTTTTGTCGACCATCTTTTCAACTTCAGCAGAAATAATATCCACAATCGTATATTTACCGGATTCCAGATAAATTTCGCTGTCGATAGCAAGATAATGTTTTTCTTCTTTGCGTTTGATTTTCTTTCTGTTACGCATGATGACCTGCTCATCGGTACGGATCTGAATATCCCATGAAGTTTTGTCTCTGCCCTCAACTACAGATACGCCGAGGAGTTCAGCTTTGAGCGGCTGGGTTTCAATGGAAGCGATATACAAACCGTTGCACAACTGGGGATGGCTTTTGGCATCTGCCATATCAGTAGCCATCTGATGTTCATAAACGTTGCTGAAACCGTCTTTATCAAGGTCAAACAATGAGTCATGAGCATCGTACGGATTAAGACCCTTTTCGATTTCAACGATATTGGGGATGCCGTCTTCATCGCTGTCCAAACGGGCGGCAACGACTTCACTGCTGTCCTCATCGCCAGGCTTTACGAGAGACTTGCGGCAGAAGAGACATTTGCCGCCATTTTTAAGGATACTGCGGGGAATCAGATATTCACAATGGCCGCAGCGGGAAATCTGGAAAGCCTCCATGAGGTCGGTATAATCATTACCGCTTTCTGCAGAACGGGCGGTAGATTTTTTCCATTCATTTTTATCGGCAAAAAGTTTCGGAAGATTGAATTTGATGTCATTTTCATCTGCCTTTTCATAATCCGGCTCTTTGACAGGGATCTGCAGGTCGGACTCTTTGATTTCACTTGTTTTCTGAACAATGGTGAACAAGTGTCCCAACAATAACGCAAAAATAATGAAAAGTGCAAACAAAATCACTTTTTCATAATGTTTCTTTAAAAAGTTCACTCTATTCCTCCAAACTTCTTATCTGTTTTGATAATCATATTGCTTCAAAATCATGTATTCCAAATCAAGTGCAGCCTCAAAGAACGGTTCTTTTCCGACAAGCACCTTGCCATAATCACGACGCTTTTCGTATGAAAGATGAGAGTCATCTTTGAAGATAATCTCAATTTTTTTACCATCTTTGTCCAGCATAACCGGAGCTTCGGTCAAACCGATGACGACGGCAGCGGGGTCATCTTTCAGAGGAATACTCATTTCAATATTGCGGACCACATAAATGCGGCTGTCATTTACAGAATTGTTGAGAGAAGTTACGATTTCACGGAGTGCCTGCATAGTACCGACAAATTTAATGGTATATTTGTAAACTTCGATTTTTGAATCTTCACGGTAAGCTGTTTTGCCTCTGTACTGTACAGCGTCAAGACATCTGAGATATTTGACATTGCGATCGGCGGGGACATTGGCAATAATACGGCGGATCATATCACCGACAATTTCCATATTCTCCATTGATTCAGCAATTTTATCAGGAGTGTCGATACCGGGAGTAAAAAGAGCAAAATCAGCTGCCCCCTGATTGATGTCAACATTGCGGTCCATAACGAACTTGTTAAGATTGATCTGGGTCTCTTTGAGGATATTCTGGCAATGATCGACACTGCGTCCGAACATTGTACGTCTCAAACCGATAGCCTGCATGAAAATATCATTGATATTTGAATCGTTGATTTTTTCAAAAGAAACTTTCTGGGCTTCTTCTTTGAATATTTCCATAGCTTTTGCCCATTTGACACCCTTGCGTTCCTGTTCCATGGTGAAACGTGTGAAACGGTTATTCAGCAGTTCATCACGGTTTTCATTGAGGAAGTCATAGATTTGTTTAACCAGAACGTCCCCGTTTGCCAACCCGATGGATTGTGCCATTTTGTCAAGAGCATGTCTGTAAGGCTGTCCGATATAGGGACGGAGCACAGCATTTTTTTCACGATAGACCTGATAATCTTCTTTCAGGCGGTCAAGATTGCCGGCGATAACGGCGACTTCGTTACGCATGGGGTCCTGCAATTCGCTGATTTTGTTGCGGAGGTTATCGACCTGTGTATTGGCTTCGACCATTTTGAGATATTCAATAACAGATACAACAAGCATAAAGAGGATAAAGAGCAATGATGCGCCGATAACAGCGACCAAAGTTCTGTTATACTTCAAAAATCTTTTAAGTAATACGGTATTCATAATCAGTATCTCATCGGGTTGTTAAGTTTAATATAAGCAATGAAAGCAACGATGTTATTATGACCGACTTCCTGCATGACAAGGTCGATTTCGACATCACTGTATTCATTTCTGAACATCTTTGACTTCTTGATATTTTCACGGAGAGAGTCACCGAGGATCTCCTTTTTCAAAACCAGAGAATAACCTTTGAGTTTAATGTAATTGATCTCTTTTTCCTCTCTTGCCCCCTGCGGGATCATGGAAGAGGGATTGCCGCCCATCATTGCAGGGTCCTGTGCCGGCGGCAAATCTGCACCGGGAGGCGGTCCGAAAATATCAGCGAAACCGCCGGATTGAGACTGATTCTGCTTGGCAGTGTTACTTCCTGCGGAAGCTGCTTTTTCTGCCTGACGATCGGCATTGACATCAGAAATACCTTTGATTTCAACAAACCATGTATTATCAGGAACGATGCTCTGCAAATCAGTCATCAGTTCCGGCCATACAGTACGATCTTTGATAATCTTCACATAACGGTTATATTCGTTTCTTTCTGCAGATACTTTGGAATACTCTTCCTGAATATGCTGATGAAGCATTTCAGCATCTGCAACAATGCCCTGTACTTTGTCCACGCGGCGTTTGTCGAAATTGAGCAGCATGGATACACTGAAAAAGAAGATAAGCAGTGAAACCGCCAGAGTTGCACAGCTGGCATAGAAATACATCTTTTTGGATTGAATATCGCTCTGAAGTTTGATAGTTTCAGGAACGAGATTGATAGCGATCGGCACTTCGGCGGAACTGCGGAGACCGAGGCCGGTGATTTCAGCAAACATCGGAGCGACATCGAGCAGAGCTTCACGATCGACCTGGGGACCGATGGTCATAACACTGAATACATTGAGATAATCGACTTTGACGCGGAGCTTTTCAACAAAAAATTCAGAAACATATTGAATGAGAGAACCGCCGCCGGAAAGATACAAATTGGTGGGCTTGGCACCGTTGTGCTGTGAACGCCATACGTTGATGGAACGGCTGATTTCACCATGCAGACGGGTCATGACGTTACGGGCGATTTTGGAAACGGTTGCGGCAACTTCGGACTCGGGATCTTCATAAGCACCGCCGAGAGCCACGAAACCATGTTTCATCTTCAACTCTTCCGCTTCAGCAAAGGGAATTGCAAATTCTTTGCTGATCTGCTGGGTAATGGCATCACCGGCGATCGGAATGCTGCGGACGAAAATACGGTTGCCTTCGCAAATAACAAGAGAACTTGACTGTCCGCCGATATTCAACAGCATATCACATGCACCTTCTTCACGGCGGGTACTGGCATAGAAAGCATTTGCCATGGAAACAGGAGAGATATTGACGGAAACAACTTCCAGACCGCTTTCCAGCACCACATCGGTATAAGCAGTGATGATATCGCGTTTAACGGCTACGAACAATGCTTCATATTCGTCATGGGGATCATCCAGTTCGGTAACAGGGGGCAGAGTATGTTTGACAAGCTGATAATCCCAGAGGATCTCATCCATAGCATATGGCACGGTCTGCTTGGCTTCAAATTCAATGATCTTGCTGATCATATCATCATCGCCTGTAAGTTCGGGCAGCTTGCTCAATCTTGAAAATGCCGCCTGACCGGAGATGGACATACGCACCTGTTTGGAGCGGAAATTATTGCTTTGGATCATAAACTGAAACACGCGCCCGAAAGCAACTACCGGATCTTCATCCCCTTGTGCAAGCGGTTCAAATGCAAATTTTTCCAAAACAAGAGTACCATCACCCGGCAGAAAAGAGAATTCTGCCATTTTAATAGTATCACTACCGACATCAATAGCTAAAATTGTTGATTCTATCGCCATAAAACAATATCTTCCCGTTTATTATTTTTTTTCCAATTCATATTTATTTACTTCAATAACGCTCCATGAAGTCCCTGCGCGTCCGGACACAGCATTTTCCACTTTCACTGCATTTTTCAAATTTTCACGGAAATAACTGTATATGACATTATCGGCAATGGGCTTGCTGGAACCGTATGCAATGCACAAATTTCTGCCGCCGGCTTTCAATACGACACGAGCCAGCCAGATGACTTTGGAAACGGAAGTTTCAAAAGTATAACGGCGGGCAAGCACGGGCGGAAGCAATGCTTTCATATAATGCTCCCTGCCATCCATTTCCAGAGTCCAATAATTTATTTTGCCTGTAAATTCGACAGGTTTCAGTTTGCTTTTGCCGTCAGAATAATAACTTACGATCTGAACTTCAAGTTCAGGAGAATCTATAAACCGTTTTTTCAGCTCTTTTATATCATTGGTATTAAAATGCAAATCGACCTCGACCCACTGATCACGAGTGCTTAAAGTTGCAGAACCTGTTGTGCCGGAGGTCTTTGCCAATGGTGCATGCACACATTTTACACTTACAGCCGCACTTTTTGCGATCTTGTCAGTACCGAATGCACAAAAAGTCCCTGCGAACAATACACAAATTACACATAGTGAAAACTTTACAACTGTGATATTCATGGGACTCATCTCCGTAAGATTTATTTTGTTTGAGTTTCAGCCGGAGCGGAAACTGTTTCTGCTGCTGCGGGAACAGTTTCAACCGCGGCAGCACCTGCTGCTGCCTGCTGTTCAAGGATGCTGTCAACATTTGAATTGTCATTCCGAACAGCTCCGTTATGCGAAATCAAAACGGCTATCGCAAGCACCAAAACAAAGAAAATTGAGCTCAAAATAACAGTAAGTTTAGTCAAATGACTGCCGGCTTGCGCTCCAAGAATAGACTCACCGAGCCCGCCGAAAGCACCGCCGAAACCGCCGCCTTTTGACTGTTGAACCAATATCAATGCGATCAAAAGAATTGCAACAAGAATAACCGCTGCATAAAGAATTACTGCCCAAAATGTCATATATTTTACCTCTTTTTTAAAGATTTTTCTATTTTCAAAATGCACTTGGACACAAGCGCACAAAAATACACATATTAAAATTAATCCATATTACCGCAAAAGTCAACCCTTTTTTTATATTTTTTTCAATTTTTATAGAAAAAAACCTTTTTTTATCATTTTTTCTGCAATTTTTCATAATATTTCAAAATTTCAAGATCATTTTTGTCATTCATAATCTGACATGCCAGACGCTGTTGTGCAACTGCTCCGGCAATGTCGCATCTTTTGTAACAGGACAATGCCGAAGCACGATAAAAAAGAGCCTTCTGCGCCGGATCATCAAACTTTTCATCTTTCAGTATTTCCAATAACTTTTCTCCGCATTCCAAAGCATCTGCATTAAAATTATAGTAATTTATAAACATCCACGCCAGAAGCAGACGGTCCTCATTGCTTCCGAGTTTTTTGCTGATAAACTCTCTCCCTGCGGCACTGCCCTCTCTGCTCAATGCATCATATCTCGCGCCCAGATCGATTTGGAGCAGATAATAATTTTTGACCTGCGGCTCTCTGCGGCGGAACTCTTCCAGAAATTTCCACGCCTCTTCAATGCGGCCTGTATTTTCAAAGGAAAACAAACGCATCCTCAAACATGCCAGATTCCCGGGTTCAAGGGACAGAACCGCACGGGCAGAACGATCAAGCTGATACTCATTGCCGTTGCGCATAGCCTCCTGCATATCGGCAAGATGCCGGTTGATTTTGCGATTTTTTTCCTCATCATACGTCCCGTTTTCAAACTTATCCAGCATATCATTGAGATCGACAAGTTCGCCATCCCAAATGATTCTGTTTTCAAAATTGATGACGAAGGCATGAGGATAAATAATATTTTTTTCCATGTATGCATCATGTCCTTTTTTATCGGACAGCAGAGGATATTCAAAAGCAGGTTTGAGTTTCAGAAAACTTTCAATTTCCGCCTCGGACGGAGTTGCAACTGCCAAAGATACTCCTTTGCGTTTTCCGGCTTTTTCAAGCAGGGGATCTGCATACATAAAATCCTCCGCCAGCAATCTGGCGAAAACGACGATTTTAAGTTTTTTCTGATTCTTCTGATCGACCATATAAAACTTTGCTTTGAAAACTTTGCCATTGTAAAACTTTGAGTCCAACTCCAGAGCTTCATCCCCCATGCTCAACGCAAAACTTTGCCACGCAGACAACATCAACAGAAATATTATGACTTTTTTCATAGATTTTCCTTTCCCACAGTTAAAAGTAAAACTTTATTCAATTTCCCGACTGCGCCACACAGACTGCACCGCTCCCGCCGCCGCCATGCCGACAACCAGAAATGACCCGCCGTAACTCACAAACGGCAGAACCAATCCCGTAACCGGTGCAATGCCGAGATTCACTCCGATATTAATGAATATCTGCGAGAAAAACAACGCCGATATCCCCAATGCCATATAACTATCAAATTTATTGTCCGCCGCATACGCTGTTACAAGCATACGCAAACACAACAGCAGAAAAGCACACAACAACCCGAAACTGCGGAAAAATCCCCACTCTTCGGAAATCACTGAAAAAATAAAATCATTATTGGCGGCAGTCTGCGGCAGATACCCCAATGCGTGCTGTGTTCCTTTGCCCAATCCTTTGCCTAACATGCCGCCCGAACCGACGGCAAGTTCACTCTGACGCTGCTGATAAGTCATATCAGGATGAGCGGCTTCGGGATTAAAAAAAGCCATGATCCTCGCTTTATGATAATCACGGAGAAGCGGTTTTATTTTGAAATATTCATTCGCCGTCAGCAGTCCTCCGAGCAGGAGCAGCACCCCGAGTATGGAAAAAATCCATTTCCTGTTCAGCCCCGCCGCCAACAGCATAACTCCGCAGCTCGGCAGAAGCAGCATGGCACTTCCGAGGTCAGGCTCTATGAAAATCAATACAAAAACAATCGAAAGCAATCCCATGATAACTGCCAATGTGCCGAATTTATTGACATCAAATCGCGATGAACTTAAAACTTTGGCATTTATCACTATCAATGCAAGTTTTGCAACTTCCGACGGCTGAAAATTGAAAAAGCCGAACTCCAGCCAGCGTTTCGCCCCCGCGATCTTCGTGCCGAAAATCAGCACCAGCACCAGAAAAAACAGCGAAAAAAGAAAAAATATCTCCGCTCCCGCCTGCCAGAATTTCATCTCTATATGCGCAAAAAGGAAATAAACCGGAACTGAAACACCGATCCAGAACAGCTGACGGTAAAAAAATACGCTGCTGCCGGACTGTTGTCCTGTGGTGTAAATAAAAAGCAGTCCGGTTCCGAGCAATATCAGCAAACTTGCGATCTGCCAGTAATCAAACGAGGTCAGATATTTTACAAGTGCCGATTTCTCTTCGCTTCCTGCGGCAGTTTTTTTATTCACATTGAACGGCATTTTGTTTTTCCTGTGAGGTCAAAAAAGGCGGAGAGAACAAATTTGTTCTTCCGCCGATGATTTTATTGCGGCAAATCAGACCAGAAAAGTCTGATCGCGTCGGGGCCCGACGGACACAATAGCGACTTCCGCTTCAACAAGTTCTGCGATGCGGTTCAGATATTTCTGTGCATTTTCGGGAAGTTCAGCGAAAGTGCGGGCTTCGGCAGTGCTGCAGCACCAGCCGGGATGTTTTTCATAAATAGGTTTGACTCTGGCAAGATCCGCGGCACTGGTGGGCATTTCGGTAATAACTTTGCCATCCAGTTCATAAGCGGTACAAATACAGACGGTTTCGAGAGTATCAAGCACATCAAGTTTGGTGATTGCAAGCTTATTGACGCCGTTGATCATACATGAATAAGCAGAAATAACTGCATCAAACCAACCGCAGCGGCGGGGGCGTCCGGTAGTTGCGCCGAATTCACGGCCGATATTGCGGAGTTCTTCACCGTCTTTGTCAAAAAGTTCGGTGGGGAAAGGACCTTCACCGACGCGGGTGGTGTAGGCTTTCATCACGCCCCAGACAGTATCGACATAACGCGGAGCGATACCGCTGCCGGTGCAGGCACCGCCGGAAATCGTATTACTGCTTGTAACAAACGGATAAGTACCATGATCAATGTCGAGCAATGCACCCTGGGCTCCTTCAAAAAGAACATTTTTGCCTGCTTTGGCGGCTTTGTTGACAGAGAGAACAGTATCGGTAACATAAGGAGCAAGATAAATGGCGGCTTCTTTGACTTTTGCCCATTCAGCATCGACATCAAGGGTATCGACATTGGCGGCAGCGAAGCGTTTGTTGTATTTTTCGCACTGGGTACGGAAAAGCTCTTCCAACAAATTGAGATCACGGAGTGCGCCGCCTCTGATACCGCAGCGTCCGGCTTTGTCTTCATAAGCAGGACCGATACCTCTGCCGGTGGTTCCGATTTTGGCTTTGCCTGCGGCAAGTTCTTTCATTTTGTCGCATACTTTGTGATAGGCAAAAATAAGGTGAGCCTTGTCGCTCAATTCAATAGAGGAAATATCAATGCCGCGTTCTTTGAGAGCAACCATTTCTTCCATCAAACCGATGGGATCAACAACCAAACCGTTGCCAATGACACAGCGGACACCGGGACGGAAAATGCCGGAGGGAACCAAATGCAGAACATATTTTTCATCACCGATTTCAACGGTATGTCCTGCATTGTTGCCGCCCTGAAAACGGACGACCATATCCACATTGCGAGTCAAAACGTCGATGAGTTTGCCTTTGCCCTCATCACCCCACTGGGTACCAACAAGAATATCTACTGACATTTTCCGATTCCTTATGTTTAAGTTGTCTGATTTTTACACACTTATATTAACTTACACCCTTTATTATAAAATTTCAAGAGCAAAGGCAAAAATAACTGCAACTTTCCTGATGACAAATTACAAAAAAAACTTAAAGGCTGTCAAGGGCATCCCATGGAGAGGGTGCGGCGGGGGTACTTTCAGCACATTTGCAGGATTTTTTATTGAGGTTTATGCCGCATTCGGGGCAAAGTCCGCGGCAATCATCGCTGCAAATCAAATTGGCTGGGAAAGCGAGCAGAATTTCCTCACGGATGTATTCGGCTACATCTATTTCGTCCTGACTTCCGAGTTCATCAAGCATAATTGTGTAATCGGTTTCGACCTCTTCTTCGACGGGAACAAGACAGCGTCCGCATTCGCCGCTGATTTGTACGGAGGCGTTGCCTCTGATGACGATGCCGCTGGCATGAAGCTGGGCTTCAAAACTGTATTTGACGGAAGAAACAACGGAGATAAAATCATCTTCGGCAAGTTCAAGAAAATCACTGTCAAAAGAGCCGTCAAGTGAAATATTTTCTTTTTCGAGGCGGGAGAGGGAAAGTTTCAGGGAGTATTTTTTCATAAAGCAATATCACATCTTTTTGATTTTTTTATGGATGGCGGCGGCAACAGCTGCCGGAACGTACGGATCGAATTTGCCGTCGAGGAAAGCGATCTCTTTGACCATGTGCGAACTGATAAATGAAGTATTTGCATTGGGCATCATAAAAATTGTTTCGCAGCTGTCAAGCATACTCCGATTGATGAGAGCCATCTGCAGTTCATATTCAAAATCCGAAAAAGCCCGCAAGCCGCGTAAAACCGCATCGACCTGTAATCTCTCTACTTCATCGATCAGCAGTCCTTCAAAACTGACGACTCTGACATTAGGAAAATATTTACAACATTCAGCGATAAGTTCAGCGCGTTCCTGCAAAGTAAACAACGGATTTTTACCGGGATTGACTGCTACACCGACGATCACTTCGTCAAAAAGTTTGCAGGCTCTTTCCACCAAATCAAAATGCCCGATAGTAAACGGGTCAAAACTTCCCGGATAGAGAACTCTTTTCATAATAATCCTTTCGTCATTTTTTCCGTCAAATGTCCGTCATTTTAAAAAATTACCTCAAAAAGTGACGGATTTTAACTTTTTGCACTTGATTTTTTGTTTTAATAATATACTGTATAAAAGGAAATTTTCAAATGAATTAAAGGATTTAAGCGATATTTATGGATTTTCAAGGCTCGTGGCATCTTTTTTTGACCTCACTCAAGGAAAAAGGAATACGGAAAATATGTGTCGGCATCGGCGTTTTTGACGGAGTACATTCCGGTCATGCCATGCTGCTCAATGAACTTGCAAAACACGGCAGAGAGCATGACTCATACCCGGTGGCTCTGACCTTTGCTCCGCATCCGCGTACTCTGCTTGCCCCTGACTCTCCGACCAAACTTCTCTCTCCGCTCTCCCAGCGTATTGCAATGTTGAAAAATCACGGAGCCAAAGATGTTTTCGTTATAAATTTCAATGAAAAATTCGCACAGCTTGACGGTACTTCTTTCCTCAATATCCTCTGTTCAAATGATGATGTCGCAGTTGACTGCATAACCGTCGGCAGAAACTGGCGTTTCGGCAAAAATGGAAGCGGCAGCGCCGAACTGCTCGAAAATTTCTGTTCACAACACAATATCCGTTTCATCCCCGTTGACGAACTCAAAATAAACGGCGAAAAAATCAGTTCCGCCAACATCCGTATCGCCATTGCCAACGGTTTCCTTGAAAAAGCAAAATCCATGCTCGGCTACGATTTTGCAATCCACGGAGAGGTTGTTAAAGGTTTTTCTTTCGCTTCCGGCAAACTCGGACACCCAACCGCCAACATCATCCCCGATTCTGAAATCCTGCCCCCCGACGGCGTTTACGGGGCAAAAAGCTGTATCGACGGCACAGAATATCTCGCCGCCGTCAACATCGGTGTCGCTCCCAGTTTTGAATTCAACTGCCGCAAACACAGAATAGAGGTGCATCTCCTTGATTTTCAAGGGAATCTCTACGGCAGAGAAATTGATGTAACTTTGCTGAAATACCTCCGCAATGAACGCTTTTTTGAGTCCGCAGAGGCCTTGAAAAAGCAGATAATCTCCGATATAGAACAAATAAAAAGTTTAAGATAAAAGGAATCATTAAATGTCAAAAAAAACTTACAGCATCTCCGAACTTGCCAACCAGCTTCAACTCCCCCGCACCACCATCAATGACTGGCTGAAAAGTTTTGCTCCGTTTCTCGAATTTGAAATGAAAGGCAAACGCAAAGAGTACAATCAGAATACTCTCGATATTCTCAAAAATGTTTCAACTTGGAAAAATGAGAGCAAATCCGCCGCCGCGATCCAGAAACTCCTCGAAGAAAATTACGGTATCCCCGCTGAAATATCCTCCATTGAACCCGATGACAGTTCAAACATTGCCGATAACAATACAGACGCTTCAAGTGTCAATGAAAACAACACAAATTCCGGCGAAATGATGCAGATCGTTCACAGCGATCTCGAACTCCTGCTCGCCAATATCGAAAAAATCAACAGCAAACGAGTCCGTTCTGTCCGCATTGCTTCATGGACGGCTGTAATTATTATGTTTCTGCTCCTTGCCGGAGTCGGAATTTCTGCATATTTCATCTATTTAAATATGCTCCGCCTGCGTCAGGAAAATTCCGCCGCTCAGCAAGCATACACAGAACGCATCGCACAGCTTCAAACCGAAAACGCTCAAAAATTGACTGAACTCCGCAAACTCCGTGAAATTGAAATCGCAGAATTAAGCAAAGATTTCGACCTCCGCAATAAAAAATTTCAGGAAGAACTCGCTCAACAGAAAAAAGACCTCGCCGCCGCGTTGAAAGAATTGGAAAATTCAATCTCCGAACGCCGTGAAGCAGAAATTGCCAAACTCCGTGAAAAATTCGCCGCCGAACAAAAAGCCGCCCTCGAAAAACTCATTGCCAAAGAAAAAGAACTTGCCGCAATTCAGGAAAAATTAAACTCTTTGCAGCAGCAGGCAGACGCCATTCGTCAGAATTCAAACACTATCTCACAGAAAAATTCCGACCTCGCCGCCGAACTCGAACGCATCAAACACGAGAAAAAAATCCTCGAAGAACAGAAAAAAAATATGGAATCCCTCCTCCCACAAAACAACGGAGCCATCAAATGATAATCAATATCGGAATCGACATTATCGAAATAAGCCGTATTGATGACTCCGTTCAACGCTTCGGCAAATCCTTTCTCGACCGTATCTATACCCCGGAAGAACAAAATGAACGCGCCGACCGCTCATACTTCGCAGGACGCTGGGCGGCAAAAGAAGCAATCGCTAAAGCTCTCGGCTGCGGTATCGGTAAAGATTGCAGCTGGCTCGATATTACCATTCTGAACGACGCAAGCGGGGCACCGACTGCTAAACTCGGCGGCGTTGCCGCACGCAGATTTGCCGCATTGAACGGCACCAGACTTCATGTTTCAATCTCCCACGAACGCACTAATGCCATCGCTATGGCAATAATCGAAGGCTGACACCACCCCGGAACAACAAATTTTAAAAAAATTCTGACGAAAGCAGCACACTTTTTATTGTTGGCTTCCGTTTTTTTTCATATACTGTTCAAAAATATTTTTTATCGTTCATTTCAAACTTGAAAAGTTTTTTTTCAGTATTATATTATATAATAACACTTTTCAAAACCACAAAACAAATGGAGTTTTAAAATGACAAAAGTATTGATCCCCACCAAGTTGGACAAAACCGCCGCTCAAATGCTCATCGACCGCAACTATAACGTTATTCAGGACTCTTCAACCCCCATCGCCGATCTCTGCAAAGCAAATAATGACGCAGAAGTCCTCATCGTCCGCAGTGAAGGCGTTACCCAGGAAATCTTCGACCTCCTCCCCAACCTCAAACTCGTCGTCCGTGCCGGTGCAGGTTTCAACACCATTGACACCAAATACGCCCGCAGCAAAAATATCGACGTCATGAACACTCCCGGCGCAAACTCCAACGGCGTTGCCGAAGAAGTCGTCGCCATGATGCTCGCTCTCTACCGCAAAGTCGTTCCCGCCGACATCTCCACCCGCAAAGGCGATTGGGAAAAATCCAAATTCATGGGCAGAGAAATCACCGGCAAAACCGTCGGCGTTCTCGGTTTGGGCCATATCGGTCAGCTTCTCATCAAACGCTTGAGCGGTTTTGACATCAAAGCTCTCGCTTTCGACCCCTTCGTTTCCGCAGAAAAAGCAGCAGAACTCGGCGTCAAACTCTGCTCCGTTGAAGAAATTTTCGCTGAAGCCGACCTCATCTCCCTCCACATCCCCGAAAATAACGAAACCAGAGGCATGATCAACAAAAAACTTTTCGACCTCATGAAAGACGGCGCCGTCCTCATCAACTGCGCACGCGCCGGTGTCATCAATGAAGATGATCTGCGTGAAGCCAAAAAGACCAAAAATATCCTCTTCGGCAACGACGTTTATCCCAAAGACATCGCCGGTGAAAAATCTGTCGCCGATATTGCCGATGTCATGCTTCCCCACCTCGGCGCAAATACCTTTGAAGCAAACTTCAACGCCGCTGTCAAATCCGCAGAACAGACCATCGCCTATTTCGAAAACGGCGACACCCGCTGCGTAGTCAATAAGTAAAAGGATTTTTAATTATGGCAAAAGGTACAGTTGTTCAGAAGATCCTCGATGCACACTTTGTGTCAGGTTCAAAAAATACCGGTGAAGTCATCGCTTTCAAAATCGACCAGACTTTGACCCAGGACGCCACAGGAACTATGGCGTACCTCGAACTCGAAGCTATGAAAGTTGATAAGGTTGCAACCGAACTTTCAGTTTCTTACGTCGACCACAATATGATGCAGAACGGCCCCGAAAACCGCAACGACCACATGTATCTCCAGAGCGTCGCCGCAGCCAAAGGCGTGGTCTTCTCCATGCCCGGCAACGGTATTTGCCATCAGCTCCATCTGGAACGCTTCGGTGCGCCCGGCAAAACTCTGCTCGGTTCAGACTCCCACACCCCCACCGGCGGCGGTATCGGCATGATCGCCATCGGTGCAGGCGGTCTGGATGTCGCCCGTGCCATGGCAGGGAAGCCCTTCCGTATCAATTATCCCAAAGTTATCGGTGTCAAACTGACCAATAAACTTGCCCCCTGGTGCGCCGCAAAAGATGTCATTCTGCACCTGCTCGGTATTCTTACCACCAAGGGCAATGTCGGGTCAATCGTTGAATATTTCGGTCCCGGCGTAGCAAGTCTGACCGTTCCCCAGCGTGCAACAATCACCAATATGGGTGCAGAACTCGGTGTTACCACCTCTGTTTTCCCCTCCGATGAAGCAACTTATCAATTCCTCAAAGCACAGGGCAGAGCCGAATGCTACAAAGAACTTACCGCCGACGCCGATGCTGAATACGACCGCATCATCGAAATCGACCTTGCCAAAGTCGTTCCCATGGCCGCATGTCCCTCAAGCCCCGACAATGTAAAACCCATCGCCGAACTCGAAGGCATGAAAATCGCACAGGTCATCATCGGTTCATGCACAAACAGTTCTCTGCAGGACCTTTCAATGGTCGCTCAAGTGCTCAAGGGCCGCAGAGTCTCCCCCAATGTTACACTGTCGATCGCTCCCGGAAGCCGTCAGGTACTTGAAATGCTTTCACGCAACGGTATGCTCGCCGACATGATCGGTGCAGGCGCCCGAATCCTTGAAACCGGCTGCGGTCCGTGTATCGGTCAGGGACAAAGCCCCGCTGATGATACCGTTACTCTGCGTACTTTCAACCGCAACTTCACAGGCCGTACCGGCACCAAAGGCGATCAGGCTTATCTGGTCAGCCCCGAAACCGCCGTCATCTCCGCTTTGACCGGCAAATTCACCGATCCCCGCAACGGCAATATCGAAGCTGTCAAATTTGAAATGCCGGAGAAATTCCTCATCAACGACAATATGCTGCTCCGTCCCGAAGAACAGACTGACAGGGAAATCATCCGCAAACGCACCATCGGCGCTCCACCGATGAATACCGCTCTGCCGAATGACATTGATGGTGTCGTGGCTATCAAAGTCGGCGATAAAATTACCACCGACCATATCATGCCGGCAGGTATTCACCTCAAACTCCGCAGCAATATCCCCGCTTATTCAAAAGTTGTTTTTGAATGTTTCACCGAAGACGGAAAACCCTCTTTCGCTGAACGGTCAGCCGCTATCCGTGACAACGGTCAGCACAGCATTATCGTCGGCAGAGACAGTTACGGTCAGGGATCAAGCCGTGAACATGCGGCGATCTGCCCGATGTATCTCGGTGTCAAAGCGGTCATCGCTTTTGCCATTGAGCGTATCCACAGTGCCAATCTGGTCAATTTCGGTATCATGCCTCTGATGTTCGCCAATCAGGCAGATTACGAATTGATCGAAGAAGGCGACAAACTCACTATCGCCAATGCCCGTGAGCTTCTGAAAGAGAATAAACTTACCGCTCTTCTGACCAAGAAAGACGGAGTTACCCACACTATCTCTCTCACCCACAAGCTCTCTGATGAAGATATTGCAATCATCCTTGCCGGAGGCATGTTGAATTGCTGAATCATCAATCTTTCACCGATCTCTTTGAGTTTGACTCCTCACTCAAAGAGGTCGTGACAGATATTGATAAATTCATTGCGGCGGAAAAACTTGCGGGGCATACCGTATTTCCGCCCGAAGAAGAAATTTTTACAGCCTTGGACCTCACTTCTCTCAATGAGGTCAAGGCTGTTATTTTAGGTCAGGACCCGTACCACGATGAACGGCAGGCACACGGATTGGCTTTCTCCGTCCGCGAAGGTACGAAAATGCCGCCGAGCCTGCGGAATATTTTTAAAGAACTGCAATCCGACCTCGGCATCAAAGCCGAAAGCACCGAACTTACAAAATGGGCCAAAGAGGGTGTTCTCCTGCTCAATACCGTCCTTACCGTCAGAGCGCACACCCCCGGTTCACACCGCAAAAAAGGCTGGGAAAAACTGACCGATACCATTATAAAATATGTGAATCATCACTCCGTTAATGCAGTTTTCATCCTTTGGGGCAGAGATGCATGGAGCAAAGAGCCATTGATAGATACGGCGAAACATCTGGTCATCAAATCAGTGCATCCGTCGCCGCTTTCCGCATATCAGGGATTTTTCGGCAGTAAACCTTTCAGCCGGACCAATAATTTTCTGATTTCAAAAAACATCGCCCCTGTCGACTGGACCCTCCCCTCAAATACCGCCGCCGAACAAGGCGAACTGTTCTAATCGCATCTGATAAAAAATCAGCGGTTTTGCGGAGTTTCTTTAATAAGTTTGCCGTAAACAGCATTATATTTCATCAAACCGTTGTCAATGGCTTTCTGATGAGGAATAATTGTATAATTGTATTTGCCGCTGTCGCCGAGTGAATAATAGGCAAAGCAGTTCAATTCGTTCGGATTGGAATAATATGTGCGGCAGCGGGCGGCACGGATTTCCCATGTGGTATAGCCGACGATGTCTTTTTTGACCTCATCACTCTGCTTGTCAATGATCGACGGGTCCTGCATAAAATCATCCACAGAAGCCAAACGCCCCTGTTCATCCAGCAGATAAAATCCCATGCGCGGATCACACCAGCCCCAGCGGCCGTTGATATAAAATTCAGAGGTGTAATGTCCGCCTGCAATATGCATTACAATACGGCCGGGAATACCTGCAATTTCACAGAGTGCGACAGACAGACGGGCAAGTTCTTCGCAGAGATTTTCACCGCGGGGAATCATATCCTCCTCTCTGCCGCCGAAATCATTGAGCTGATTTTCATAGCGTTTTTTGTGCAGATCACGGCAATAGCGCATGATATTGAGTACAGTTGTTTGTTCATCGCCGTCAACTTTACATTCATTGACAATCGCTTCAAGGACGGGACGAGAACCTTTGACATAGCGGCACGGAGGTACAGAGGCGGCGGAATAAAGTGCCTTGCGGGTCGCAGGCAGGAGAACTATCATATTTTCACGCAAAGTAAAATCTACATTGTCTTCATAATTGGCATAAAGCTGACAGAAATTTATCATATAAATATCTTTTGCCCATTTAGTCGGCAGATGACGGTAAACTCTGCACCCTGTATGTTCAGCAATGACTTCGGAGTTCAAAAATTCATTGAATGCCTGCAAATCTTTATTGACGCTGCAAACACATCCGCTCAAAAAAAATGCCGCCAAAAAAAAGGCACAAAAATATTTTCTCATAGATATTTCCTTTAAAATAACAGATATATTTTGTAAAATTGTTTCAGAGATTGATCAAATCCGGCAGGATTTTTACGACATGCTCAAAGACATTGGTCCGTTCAGTGAGCCATTCATTGCCGCGTGAAGTTATTTTGCTCACTCTGGTATCTTTGCCGAATTGTTTGATCCCGTTTGAAAGATAAAAGCACTGCCAGTGCAAATGCTCATGAATCAATTTTGCGGCAACCTCCGCATTGCCGAAACGCAATGCTTCAACGACCAGAGTGTGTTCACGATAGGTGTTCATATCACTTACAGCAGTAAAGTCTTTGCTGTTCTGCCGTTCTTTCAACTCCTTGGAGCGTTCATAATTGAATGTCGAACTGTAACCGTAACAGACAACAAGCATCAGTATCATGGAGCAGAGCAGGCTCGGAGAATTGAATTTATGATTGCCGCTCAAACGCACAATCTGTAAATGAAAAACTATATCCAAGGCAGAAAAAAGCGTATTATTGCCACTGTCAATAGCAGCTTTTGAGGCGACAAGCAATTTCTCAAAATACTTTATCTTCTCTTCATCCTGTTCCTGGGTAATGCGGCGTACAGAAACCGTTTCTATCGCATCGCGAAGTTCAGCCAAATCATAAAGTTTGTTCAAAGTCATATCTACAATACTGAATCCTTTGAAGGCTTCATACTCCATGATTCCCCAGCCGACAGCCTGATAAAGAGCTTCACGCATTGCACGACGGCTGACGCCGAGTTCGACGGCAAGTCTTGATTCCTTGATAGCCTCGCCATTATGAAATTCTCCGCGCATGAACTTGGAAAAAAGCAATTCCTCCGCTTTCAGAAAAAACGGGACATGGGCTTCTGTATTTTCAATTTCTTTTTCCATTATTCTCCTTTGTTTCAAGAGATAAAATAAAACATTTTTTTTATTTTACAAATAAAAATAATAAAAAACCGTGATATTTGTCTGCACGCAAACATTTAATACCACGGTTTTATTTTAATGGTTTATTTTTTCTGACGATCGGTGAAGTCTTTGATCATTTTCAAACGCTGATCATTCATTTCTACTGCACCGTAGTAATCAAGTTCTTTCAGACCTTTGATTTTGGCATGGACATTTATATCCAGAGTTTTACGGACACGACCGGTTTCCATGCAGGCATACATGCCCAGATGGAATTTTTTGCCGCCGGTGATCTCTTCGGTAAAATAATCTGCAAAATCATAATACATTATAATACCGTCAACGATGCCCTCCTGAATCAGGCGTTTATAGGGCCAGTTGATCGAACCCATATTGGTTCTGCCGTAGGTGCTGAAATATTCCTTGTCGCCGGGACGCCATCCGTAAACATAAATCGGACGGTCACCGATAAGTTTTTTACAGCCCTGAACATATTCAACAAAACCTTCAACTCGCTCTTCGATAATGCGTTTTAACGGCAGTTCATCTTTCCAAATATCCTTGCCGGTTTTGATGAAAAGGCGTTCACGCAATGCCGGATGATAGCTGAAACGGTCAGGATTATCGCCGTCGCTGTGGCAGTTCAAGGTCAAACTGTAACCGTCAAAAGGATAGGCTGCAAGTTCGCTGAATTTGTCAAGTTTATGCTTCATTGCGACAGGGTCGGTAAATTCAACAACGCCGACGAGATGATTGTTGCCGACAACCTCTCCGACATAAAAACCGATCTGGTGTCTGCCGTGGTCAACAGCGATCGACGGCATGGAGCTGAAATCAAGTGAAGTTACCAGCTGATAATTTTCCGGCATGGTATTTTTTCTTGATTCGGCATTAGGCTGACAGTATCCCCAGTAAATCGGAACCTGCTCGCCTTTGGTGTTCCATGCTTTGCCGGAATCAAAATGTCCTTTGACAGCCAGAGTATAGTTACGGCTGGGGTCATACTGATCTTTGGGAGCAATTTTGATGTAAGGAGCGTGAATATCAAGTTTCTGCAGAATGAGCTGATTTTTTCCGTTCACACGCTTGGGGATAAACTCAAAATCTTTGTCATAGCGTCTGTAATTTTTGTTGTCATAGCTGTAATAAAGATCTATGTCATTTTTGCTGAAACGGATTGCAGGACGATCGGAGCGGTATGATTCAAAAGAGATTTTTTCAATCGGATACTGCTGTGCACGGAAATTACGCAAGGAAACAGCAGTAAAGTCAAACGGCTTGACTGTCGCCCAGCAGCTCGGATGAGTGCGGAAAAAGGGATCGACCAGCGGATAACCGTCAGTAAGTTTATTTGCCTGAACTGCATCGGCAGGCAGGATGTCGCCGTTGATTCTGTGGCCGCCGCCCTCGTCGGTGATATTTTCCCAGCACCAGACCTGCATACCGTATTTATGACCGAGTCGGATAGTTTCAGCGATGGGGTCATAATTCTGCAGAGTTTTGATCAAACGGGATGAACCGTTGCGGTCAAAATAGTGCCACGCACCGTTGGTGCCGTATTGATTAGTGTATTTGGATTTATTGAAAGTAACACCGATCACATTGGTACGCAGATTGATTTTTTTAATACCGCCCTCTGAAAGGCGTTTTATAAAAGCTTCGTATGCTTCGAGAGTGTAATAACCCTCTTTGCACTTTGACTGAAATGCCATATCCAGAAAGTCAATGGTAGTGGATACGATCAAATCATCGTCTGCACAAAGAACTGCGGCAATACAAGTCAGAAGCACTGCTGCAAATTTTTTAAATTTCCTCATAATTCTATCCTTATAATTTACAGGACGACTTGTGTTTTAACTTTATTCTGAGTATAATAGTAAATGTCATTATATCCTTCAGTATAGTCTGCACCGTCAAATCACTGTGAGAAATATTCGTTGCTCTGATCTCCGTCATTCCAGCAGTAGAACCATGATTTGCGGCGGGCATAAGCGCTATCTTCATTATTCTGGAAATAATTGAAATAAAAATCTTTCGGAGCGACGGCGGCTACATGACCGTCCCCGAATGACATATTGATTTTTTTGGCATGACGGGCAACTGCGATACCGCGGACGTTTTCGTTATTAAGCTTCCAGATTTGAGTCGGTTTAGTCAAATCTTCAACATAGCTGTAACTGTCCATCATAGCAGCGGTGCGTGAAGGATTGAGCATGCGTTTGGTATTAAGACCGTAGAAAGAATTACCTGCATAAAATACGCTGAAACTGTCAGTTGTACTGTTATAAATATGAGCGTTTGCATTTGCCCAGTTCATATACATACCGTAGCCTTCGGCGGCATCGGGTGCAGGAGCAGGACCTGACGGACAGGCGAAAAGTTTGGTTTTTTCAGGCAGATAACCCTGAAGCATTAAAATAGCCATCCATGACTGATTGTCCGGGAAACCGTCTGCACGCGTAGCAGTAAATTCTTCGTACGGCACAGCCTGTGTGGCATAAATAACAAGATAACCATTGTAATCATCGGCATAAAGCGCCTGTGCCTGTGCGCATGATCTCATGTTGCTGAGACAATTTGCGGATCTGGCGCGTTCGCGGGCCTTGCCGAGAGCGGGCAGCAGCATACCGGCAAGAATTGCAATGATGGCAATGACGACGAGCAGTTCAATAAGAGTGAATCTGCTTCCGATAATATTGATTATCGGAAGTTGGAAAATGGTAAGGAATTTAGAGAATTTAAGGAATTTAATGTGACTTGTTTTGAGCTTGAAACACTGAATTCTCTAAACTCCTGAAACTCCCTGCCACCCTGAAATTAAAAAAGAACTCAACCCTTAACCAAAGGAGAAAATTATGAAAAACAACCTCAAACAACAACCGATAATCAATATTACAGGAAGTTGACAAAAAAATAGTGCACAAAAAAACCCTTCTTTACCATATTATATAACATTTTATGAAAAAAGCAAGCGTTATTGTGCACAATTTTTAAAAAAATTTGCTTTGCAGATTTTTCTGCAAATAGACAGGCGTTACCTTAATTCAGTTGACACATAATTGTCTGACGGAAAAATAAACAGGCTCAATCGCACAGAGATATATTGAAATGTTCACAATAGCGGCGGTAAAGATTGCCCGCCGCCCCATATACCGAATTCGGACTCATAAAATGTGAAAATTCAAAAGTTATCGCCTTGTCAAATCCTGCCTTGCGGGCAGCTTCCAGTTTCAACAGCATTTTGTCCCATTTGATCGGCAGAAATTTAATGGGCATATCACGGTCAAAACTTTCACAATTTGTCCAGCATGCCACTCCATAACGATCCGCAAGCTCTTTGTTGACTGTCATATAATCCAACAACTCATAATATTCACAATGTCCATCCTGAAATGCCATAATGTCCACTGCACCCTGCAGATTTGAGAGGATTTCATCCCATTCTTTCGCATGAGCATCAACTGAACCGCCGTTATTTTTATTGAGATTGGAAACAAAAGCAGAAACATTTTTCGCACCGTCGATATGCGGAGAAATCATTACAGGCAGACCTCCGGATATCTCTTTGCAGAATCTCCCCTCGGAGGTCATCAATTTAACTACTTCAGGATGATTTCTGCTGATTTCGTGATTGACATACCATCCGCCGAAAGCCTTGCGTTGACCATACTTCTTATAAACTTCTTCGATGACTGCACGCTCCAAATCAAACTCTCTTTGAAAAGCTCCCGGTTCACTGCATCTTCCCGAATCGTAAGTTCCGAAAAAAAACTTCATATCATACTTTTCCGCAAGTTCCAGAAACAGATCAACCAAGTCCGTTGAAGGACAATAGCATTGCTGTTTCGTCATCAAAACTTCAGATGGGTAAGTAATCCAGCGGCGATGCCCGCAACGAATCATAATTACGGTATCGATGCCAATTTTTTTCATGGCATTGAAATCAGCATCCCATTCCGCTCTTCCCCAATTCTGGTGAGGAATATCGTGCGAAATCTCATCTAAAAATGTTCCTGTTATTTTCATGATCTTATTACTGCATATTGATTTTTACTTCACTGATACGCGGGGTGCGGAGTGAATTTTTCGCTCCCAGAGCCAGCTGATACTGCCATGAGGTATTTGACGGAAGTTCAGCAAGCTTGTTTGCTCCTGATTTAATTGTTGTCCAGTCGCTCCATGCGGCTTTGTCGAGAGTTTCTGCATCACTGCTGCTGCGGAAACGGATTTTCACCCAGCATTTTTCAGGCAGTTCCATTTCAATACAAACATCAGACGGAGCTGCTGCCTCCTCCGGAGTAAATACAGTTGAAGTATAATATTCTTCCGGTCCTCTGTCCATGATGCTGCCGGGATTTATTGTAGTCATACCGTGAGGTCCGTTGGTCGGCAGAAAAGTGGTGTTTGCAGAATTGAAACCTTTTGCACCGTTCCACCAGACCTGTGAATATCCGTGGTGGTCGCCGTCAACTTTGTGATTTGCCACTGCAAGGTCAATAAATCCGTCTTCATTGAAGTCCGCCGCCACACAGCCTGATGCAGAATGGGTATAGAGCAGCTCTCTGTCAAGTTCATTGAAACTGCCGTTGCGATTCCAATACAGAAATGAATTGATATCACGCTCTTTGCCGTTGTGATAACTTCCGACGAAAAGATCAAGCCATCCGTCATTATTGAAGTCGGCAATGGCAAATGAATCCGCAGCATCGCTCCGGAGAACGCATTTGCGACGTTCGCTGAAACCTTCAGGTCCGCCCCAGTAAATATAAACATAACTGTGATGCGGCTGGCGGGGGGTGAGATAACCGTCGGGAGCGACAGTTTCAGTATGTGCTCCGATAACCAGATCCAAATAACCGTTTCCGGTAAAATCTGCCGCGGCACAGCACAGCCCCTTGTAACAATTCAACTTTGTGGAGCGTTCCATGGAATAACCTTCAGGGCCGCCCCAGAGAATTACAGGATTGTTTTTACCGGGGACGACAATATCCAGATAGCCGTTATTATTAAGGTCATAAGCACCGAACCAGCGCAGTCCCCAGTCAACATTTACAGGAATGTCCGTCCATGTTTTGAAATTATCGCATCCGTGATAAATACGCATATTGGTCCATGTTTGACAGCATGTGGCAATATCCAGATAACCGTCATGATTGAAATCGCCGCAAATAACGCCCCAGCCTATATCCGTTTGCAATTGGCGGCTTTTTTCCGGCATGAAACCATCCGGGCCGAAATAATGCAGATAATGTCCCTTGTCAAGATGGAGTGAATTTTCAGAGTTGTTGCCTATAAGAAGTTCCGCCCAGCCGTCATCATTGAAGTCTGCACAAATAGAATCCACTGCGCACCAGCTCGGAACTTCCTGACGGTTTTCCGCGCTGTATCCGTCTTTGCTTCCCCAGTAAATATAGGTACGGTCAAAGCCGATTGATGAGCGTGAATAACGGTTTATCAGCAAGATTTGCTGTTCTTTATCAGGATTGCTGAAAGGAATTATTCTTCTGGTATCCTCGCCCTCAAATGTCTGCAATATTTCGCCGTCAACACTGCATCTTACGCAGTTGCAGGTGTAAGTTTTATCGCCGCCGTTATTGGCAAAAAGCACTGTGCCGTCATCCATGATTGCAGCATCGGATGCCTGCGGTGTTTCAATGCAGGCGGTATTTTGCTTGTTTATGAAAATTTTACTTGCGGGGCGCGCGGCACCGGCGATGATATTATCAACAACAGTACCGGCAAGGACGCCTTCAATTTCAATCTCATCCAGACGGAATATATTTCTGTCTTTATCTGCCGCAAACATGATGAGTTTTTTGCCGGTTGCCCAGACGGCGACCTGACGATTTTGACAGCGGCCCTTGCGTATCTGGGGCGTAACATTTACATCTTTCTCCATCATGCTTTTCAAGCCGTCGGAGTATTTTATCAGCTGAATTTCATCTTCGGCCGGCAGAGGAATATCGGTATAATCATCTATACTTATGCCGTTTTCGCCTCCCCAGAAAATTCTGCCGAAAGTAAGTTCATTGTTCACGGCAACAAGTTCATCAAAGCCGTCGCCGTCAAGATCTGCGGCAAGAACCTGCTGGGCAGGAACATCCCAATCCGTAAAATCCTGCCATGTGAAACAGCCGCCTGTTTGATCAAAAATGCGGATCTGCTTGTATATCGGCATGGCAAAAACCAGAGATTTTTTACCCGGTTTAAATCTTCCGGAAGTAACATTTTCGCACCAAGGGGTCGGGATTTTGATATGATATTTGGAGCTGTATCCTTCTTCGGAACCGAAATAAATATCTGTTGAAGCATAGGGCGCAGCCATATCGTATCTTCCCGCAATAACAATATCATTGTAACCGCTGTCGCCGAGGTCATCCGCCAGACCGGAAACCGAACCCTGCCCTGCAAGCATAGTCCGTTTGCCGTCCATGGTATAGACATAACTTTCTGCGGATTCGTGGTGATTCTGGCAATTGGCAAAAACCAGATCAAAATATCCGTTATGGTTGAGGTCGTACTGGAAAATGCGTTGCAGAATACCTTTTTTTGAAACATAAATATTCTGTCCGCCGTTTCCGAAAGTACCTGCACGAAAAGCCTCAAAACCTTTTGTTGTCCAAGATGTTTTTTTCATAGATACTGATGAGTTTTTTTAAAATTTCATATCATTTTGTCTGTACTGTTTTTTCGATTATTTGAATATCACAGTATATAATTTAGTATTTTTCAAAGAGATTTTCAGCTTGAATTCGCCGTCGGGCAGTTTATCAAATACCGGAAGATCCAAGGCATCTCCGGAGGTCAGTTTTCTACTGTCGATAACTTTGCCGCTGCTGTCAAGAAGTTGAAACTCAATGAATCCGTCTTTGCCAACAGTCGCATTGGCAAGCATGGCATTGCCGGGAGCTTGGAAGCGGCGGCTTTCAACAGAGGCAACAGCATTGCCTGCATCCAGACCGAACCAACCGTCCATGCGGCTTTCAAGTACGGCACAGGAATTGGTGTGGCGCTGTGTCATTTCAGCAAGGCCTTCCCAGCCGCCGACAGCTTTGAAAAACGGCCAGCGTTCTTCCAGTCCGCGTCCTGCAAAACGGCGGCGGACGACCGCACCGCCGACCTGACTCAAATCGTCAAACTGCGGAGTGATTTCTGCAAGAAAATGCGGAGTGCTGCCGATGAAATTGACAAAACTGTAAATATTGTTGCCGACCTGATAGTGGCCGCTCTGGGGAGGATTCATATAACCGAAATGCCATGACTTCGGATCATTGTTGCGGCAGAAAGGCTTGTTGCCGGGGAAACGGCGGAAATCTTCTCCGTTGCGGGTGTAGGCAAGTTCAAGATAATTCTGCTGGGTCAAAGAATCATAGGCTATGATATATGCCATATAAAAATTGCCGCTGACCATCGGCAGCAGAGAACCGCCGTAATGCTGTTGACCATCGGAATCATTTTCATCCGGCAGAGCCATGTAACGGCTGAACTTCCAGTCAATGCCATCGGAACTTTCCCAGACAGAAAGAATACGGAAACAGGAGGGCAGATTATCATAACCGACAGCATAAGGAGCGCTGCGTTTCAATGTCTGACCGTTGGCATAAAATATTTTGTCGCCTTTGAGAGAAAGCCATGAGCCGAAAGCGTTATCGTTAGTGCGATAACCATCATCAAATTCATCTTCGTCATAATGGAATTTGTCATAGATCACCGGTTTTTTGCTCATGAGGAGGTTTTCACCGTTTTCGGTAGTTGCGGCGGGCCAGCGGCAGCGCGGGGGAGAAATTACACAGCCGTAGTCTCTTTCTGTATCGCTCATATAGCCGTTAAAGACCAATCCTGTGCGGTGGAGCGGTATTTTTCCGTCTTTTTCAGGATCATACCAACGGTATTTGGAACCGGGTTTTGGCAATGGCAGAATGCGGGGATTATTAGTGGGGAAAGAAAGTCCTGCAATTCTTCCTTCGGGAAGTTCATCAACAAATTTCCACGGTCCTGTAATATTGTCTGCGACCAATTTGAAAATCGTGGGAGTGCCGCGCAGCAGACTGCTTACGGGGCGGTTTGTAACAGTTACTGCATACTGACCGTTGGCGGCACGGTAAATTCTTCCGACGGAGAAGATCGGAGCGCAGGGGGTGGTGTAGATGGGGTAGGGCTTAGCAGGAAAAACCTGCGGAGTAATATTGTTGTATGAAGCTATTTCGTGTGCATCCGGCAGGAAAAAGAGTTTGCGGTTTGCCATATTGACAGGTTCAGCCGGCAAAATTTCTTTCATCGGATGCTGGATACGGAGCAGTCTTTTGCGGATACCGGCTTTGCCGGCATCGATCGTGGTCATGAGCCTGCCCTCGGGAAATTTGCTGATGGGGATATAAAAATCCCATCTGCCCTTTTTAAGATTTACAGAAGTCTGATAAATTTCTTTGCCGTCGGGAGAAGCGATGGATATTTTTGCGGGAGTTCCTGCAAATTTTTCGGGAACGACAAAGGTCAGTTGAGCTTTTTCCTGAGTTTGGTAGACGGGCAGACGGTATTCTGCTTCAAGGCGTTCCTCATCGACATTTGCGGCATCCTGTGATGAAAAAAGACGCACTTCACGCAAAGTTGCGATACGCTGTTCTTTCGGCAGGACGGCTCCGGGTTTTGAAATGCGTTTCCCGGTATCATTGGTATCGGTAACGGTTATACGCAGGGCATCAATATTGATAGGTTTGAAGTCAATGCGGATAAAAGTTTTTTCAGGAGCAAGGTCATTATTGCCGTCAAATGCATTGGGCAAATCTTTAACTTCACCCAGCGGCAGCCATGTACCGTTTGCAAAACCGTGAACGATGAAACTGCGGATCGAAGCATCACCGCTGGCATACTTTGCAGAAGCATTGCTTCCGGAGTAGACCTGTACGCCGAAAACCTGTTCTCTTTTGGGGAGATTAAAAGAAACAACACCGCCAACGGGAACGTTGACGGTGTTGACAAGATCACCATCTGTCAAGCGTGAATCATTTTTTTTTTCGCCGTTGTTTTTAACTTCGGCGTCGACTTTATTCAGAATGTTTTTTTTTCCGGTGATTTCAGCCGGAAAAGAGTGGAGTTCGATGTCGTCAATGAGGGTTTTGCCTTTCTTGGGAGCAAAAACCAGCAAATTCTGGTCAAAAGTGTTTTCGACCGGGACTTCATAAGCTTTGGTACCGTCGATATTCAGAATGAGATTTTTTGTGAATGCGGAATATACCAGTTCCATGCGGTAGCGTTTACCGACAGCAAGCTGGCGACGGATATAAACATATTTGCTGTCGGGACCGCTGACCAGCACTGCGCCGTTGCCGCCGATG
>JAZRBX010000343.1:0-4186 GCA_045635285.1 Victivallaceae bacterium | reverse complement strand
ATGCTTTCGGCAGGATCGGATGTTTTCTGAACGGGTGCTGTTTCGGAACTGATACTGAGTCATGTTTCGGGGTCAAATATCCTCTCTATTCCGAAGCGTACATGAAATATCCTGATGCGGCTTTGCATCCGGTTCAGGTTTATGAAGCGATTTTCAATGTGATTTTGTGCGGTATTCTCATTTATCTGATACGCAAAGTCAGGTACAAAGGCGTTGCAGTCGGATTTTATTTTGTTTCTTACGGTATCATGCGTTTTGTGTTTGAATTTTTCCGCGGCGACAATGCCAGGATCGCAGGTTTCACCATAGCCCAGTATATCGGTGTCGGCCTGATAATTTTCGGAACTGCATTCCTCATCTACGGATTCAAGCACAAAGAAGTACCTGTTGAGGAGGATGCACAATGACGGAAAAGGTTTTTGAAAGCAATGCTGAACTTAAAGGTCAGCGTCTGGATATTTTTCTTGCTTCACAGTTGAGCGATCACTCCAGAAGTCAGCTTCAGCAGATGATCCGCGACGGCAAAGTTTCGATCAACGGCAAAGTTGTTGATCTGCCCCGTTTCGCATTGAGGGAACACAGTGTTATCACTGTTCAGCTTGAAGACAAAGTTGAAGTGGAAACTCTTGAAGCAGAAGATTTTAACTATGAAATTCTCTTTGAGGATGATTCCATACTGGTCATAAATAAACCGGCAGGGGCAGTCGTTCACCCCGGAGCGGGAAATCATACCGGAACCATCGTCAATGCGCTGATGAGCCGCTATCCCGCATGGCGGGAACTTTATGCGGATGAAAATGTCCGTCCCGGTATCGTACACCGTTTGGACAAAGATACTTCCGGCTGTCTGGTCATTGCCAAAAATCCGGAAATCCAGTTCAAATTGTCCAAAACATTTGCTGAACGCAGTTGTGAAAAACATTATTTCGCCATAGTTCACGGCGTCTTTCAGAGAAGATCCGGTTCGGTCAGCAACCTCATTGGCAGGCATCCCGTGAACCGTCAGAAAATGGCAGTCGTCGACCGCAACGGCAAGGTCGCAATTTCTGAATACAAAGTTAAATGTTCAGGCTTGGTCGATAATGTCGCATTGAGTCAGGTGGCGGTCAAAATCATGACCGGCAGAACTCATCAGATCAGGGTACATATGTCATCTTTGAAACATCCGGTGCTGGGCGATCAGCTCTACGGAGGGGACAAAGGGGTGAAAGTTGCCCGTCAGATGCTTCATGCCCATACTTTGCGTTTTCCCCATCCTGTTACCGGGGATGATATGACATTTTATGCACCGATACCTGCGGATATACAGGCAATTTGCGACCGTTTTGAACCTTTGAAAAAAACTTATCCCGACAAAATCGGAAATGCAGTAAAAGAGGAGTGGGAATTCGATGATTGATTTGGAAAAAGATGATGTTATTCTGATCCGTGATCTTGATTGCAGCTGTATTATCGGGATATTTGATGAAGAACGCACCCGCCGTCAGATCGTTCGTATTCAGGCGGAAGTTTATACTGATTTGCACAAGGCGGGTGAAAGTGATGATTTCAATGACGCACTCAATTATTCTGCAGTTGAATCTTATCTCAAGGATGCGGCAGAGAGCAGTGAATTTTTCCTGCTGGAAAAACTCGCAGCTTATCTTGCAGACGGTGTTCTTGCCATGGATGGAGTGCGGGGAGTTCGCCTGACTTTGGATAAATTTGAAGCCGCAGCTCACGCATCTTCAATAGCGGTGCGTATTTTCCGGGAAAGGGCAGAGTAAATGGAAAATGCAAAACTTACTCCCATGATGGTGCAGTATCGTGAGGCAAAAAAAGAGATCCCCGAAGATGCGATTTTGTTTTTCCGCCTCGGCGATTTTTATGAAATGTTTTTTGAAGATGCCGTCAAAGCCAGCAAAGCCATGGGATTGACTTTGACCAAACGCGCCAATGTGCCGATGTGCGGTTTCCCCTATCACGCATTGGAAAGTCAGCTGCCGCTTCTGCTTGAAGCCGGTTACAAGGTCGCTATTGCCGAACAGACCGAAGATCCGAAATTTGCCAAAGGACTGGTCAGAAGAGCTGTTACCCGTATCATTACACCGGGAACTTTGATTGACAATTCTCTGCTGAAACCGGAAATGAATAATTTTCTTACCGCACTTGATATGATCAAGGATATTTTTTATCTCGCATCACTGGATATAAGCACCGGGGAGTTCAGAGTTTCCGCATTCAGTGCGAGAGAAAAACTTGTTACTGAACTCAACAGACTGCAAAGTGCCGAATGTCTGATTTCTGAATCGCTTTACAGTGCATTGGAGCAGAGTGAAATGCTGCCCAAACCTGCACACTCCATCCTCTGGACGCATCAGGAGAATGAAAATTTTGATGTTTATGATAATACTGAACTTCTGAAAGAACATTTCAAAGTTGCAACGCTTGACGGTTTCGGTTTGAAAGAGTATCCGCATGCGGTGTCTGCCGCAGGAGCATTGCTCCGTTATGCGGCGGCAAATCTGCGTCAGGATGTTTCGCATGTCAATAAAATCGTATTCTGCAACAGCGACGGATTTCTGGAACTTGATTCAATAAGTCAGCGCAATCTGGAACTTGTTGAACCGCTTTTCAGCACCGGCAAAAACAGTACCCTTCTGTCAGTCATGGATGAAAGCATTACCCCCATGGGCGGCAGAATGCTCCGTTCATGGATCCTCCGTCCGCTTTTCGATCATGACAAAATAGTTGCCCGTCTGGATGCCGTTGAAGCGATGAAGCTTGATCCTATGACTTTGGCAGAACTGCGTGAAACGATCAGTTGTGTCCGTGATATAGAACGGATCGTCGGGCGTTTGAATATGGGCAATGCCAATGCGAGGGATCTTCTGGCTTTGTCCGCAAGTCTTTCTGTTCTGCCCGGAGTCAGGGTTCTGCTTGATACATTTGATGTGCCGCTGCTCAATCAGTTGAAAAGAACTATTGCCGAATTTCCCGAAATCGTGGAAAAAATCGATGCAGCGATTGATGAAAATTGCCCTGTCAATATCAATGACGGCAATATTATCAAGTACGGATATTCACCTGAACTTGATGATTTCCGCAACGCTTCGACCGGCGGCAAAAACTGGATAAGTTCGATTCAGGCAAGAGAGATTGAACGTACAGGCATTAAAAATCTCAAAATCAAATTCAATAATGTTTTCGGTTATTTTATTGAGGTCAGCAAATCATATTTGAGTATGGTCCCCGAAGATTATATCCGCAAACAGACGATCGCCAATGGTGAACGCTTTATTACTCCGGAACTCAAAGAAGTGGAGAATAAAATCCTCGGCGCAGAGGAAAAAGGCAAAGCTCTTGAACTTAAACTTTTTCAGGAGATCCGTGAGTTTATTCTCGGTTATACTGTTTCCATCCAGACAACTGCATGGGCAATGGCGGCACTTGACGCTCTGCTCTCTCTCGCAGAAATCGCCCGCAAATACAATTATGTCCGTCCCGAGATCAGCGATGATGATGTTCTGGAAATCAAAGAGGGCAGACATCCTGTGCTTGACGCACGCATGCAGGGGGAAAACTTTGTCCCCAATGATGTGAAACTTGATATGGAAAATAACCGCATGATGATCATTACCGGACCGAATATGGCCGGTAAATCAACTTATATCCGTCAGACGGCATTGCTGGTCGTTATGGCACAAATGGGTTCATTCATCCCCGCCAAATCAGCAAAAATCGGTCTGGTGGACAGGATTTTCACCCGGGTCGGTGCCGCTGATGACCTTTCCAGAGGGCAGAGTACATTCATGGTTGAAATGATTGAAACCGCCAACATCCTTAATCATGCCACTAATAAAAGTCTGGTCATTTTGGATGAAATCGGCCGCGGTACAAGCACTTTCGACGGATTGAGTATCGCATGGAGCGTGGCGGAATTTCTCCATGATGATCCCGACAGCCGCTGCCGCACGCAGTTTGCCACGCATTATCACGAATTGACTGAACTCGCCCAGCTCCGCAAGGGGATAAATAATTTCAATGTCGCAGTCAAAGAATACGGTGATGAGGTCATTTTTCTCCGTCAGATCGTGCCGGGAAGTACCGACCGAAGTTACGGAATCCATGTCGCCAAACTTGCAGGATTGCCGGATGTCGTGGTCAAACGGGCAAAATCAATTTTGGAAGTTCTGGAAAAAGCCAA
>JAZRBX010000342.1:0-9434 GCA_045635285.1 Victivallaceae bacterium | reverse complement strand
ATTTCTTCTTTGACCTCACGGACCACGGCACTTTCCAGATTTTCCCCTGCTTCAACAAAGCCTGCGACCAAGCCGTAAATATTGCCCTTGAATCTTGCATTGTGAGCCAGAAGCAATTTGTTATCACGACGAACAGCCACGATAATTGCAGGAGCAAGCACCGGATAAAAAGCATTGCCGCAATCGGGACAAATACGGCTTATATCATTTTCGTTATCAGCAAGTTCTTTGCCGCAAAAACCGCAAAAATGTCTTTTTTTACGCCAGAAAAGCAACTCTTTCGCCCTTGCAAGTGCTTTGACCGACATCGCATCAAGTTCAAACATTGCACGGCGTATCTCAACAAATTCAGTTCCGCACGGGTTGTGCCAGAGCGTATCTTCTCCTATTTCCCATGCACCGCAATCGCCGTCTTCAAATCTTCCGACACAGAGCGCCGGGCCTGCAATTTCAGGCAATTCTGCAAACTCTTTTTCGACGGTGCAGGGCAGAAAAATTTTTCCCTCATATTGACGCACAAGCACCTGATCGCCTTTAAAAATTATTGCTATCGGCACCGTACCGTCTGAATAAAAGAGGTTATTGCTTACTGTAAACGGCAGAATTTTTTTCATTTTATTTTGATTCCAAAGAATTTTTCAGCGTTTCGTGAAGTTATTTCACAGAATTTTTCCAGGTCCATCTGCAATTCATCCGCCGCTTTCTGCGCGACAAAACGCACCAGATCGGGACGGTTTTCTTTGCCTCTGAACGGTACGGGGGCAAGATAAGGAGAATCGGTTTCTATCAAAAGACGATCAAGCGGTATTTTCTGCAAATTCAAACGGATATTGTCCGCTTTTTTGAAAGTTACCATGCCGTTGACGCTGAAATATGCTCCAAGTTCCGCAAATTTGTCCAGATATTCCGGAGTCCCTGCGTATGAATGAAGTTCGAAACGACCGCCCTTTGCCGCAAATTCAGATAAAAATCCGTAAGCGTCGTCATAAGCTTTGGAAGATTCCTCCTTGTCCCTGACATGCACAACTGCCGGCATATTTTTCGCCAACGCACGGTCAAGAAAATATTTGAAAACCTCCTTCTGCGACGCTTCATCAGAAAAATCATAAAAATAATCCAAGCCGATTTCGCCGATACCGCAGCATTTGGAATCTTTTTCAAGCAAGTCAAAATCTCCGCCCTGCTCCAGAAATTCAGCGGCACAATGCGGATGAACTCCCGAACAGAACCAGACATTCTCCGAACTTGCCGCAACATCACGGGCAGTCATGCTCTCTTCAAATGAACCGCCGAGAGCGATCATGCACAATTTGTCCATCGCAGACATCTCCGCACGGAATGAGGCAATACATGCACCGTAATCCTCTCCCGCACGGTGATGATAATGTGTATCAAAAAAAATCATTTTATTCAAAAACAACTTCTTTGAAACATTCAGGCAGATGGAAATTGAGATCTGTCAGAGGATATGCTGAAATCCAATGCGGATGAGATGAATTATCACCGCATTTGAAAAGATTTGCGCGCCAGACTTCACCTGAAACAGGATTTGCATCAAGTTCAAAAATCGAAAACGGAATAAATGCCGCCAAACTCCAGTTTACAGGTTCGGCGATTTCAGGGTCAATCACCCCATGCAATGAAGTGGCAATCGCCATGCCCTGCACTTTTTCTCTGGGAACAGGGGCATAACCTACAAAACCTGTCGGAGTGCGGGTGGCATCGGAAATATTGTAGAGCAGAAGTGTGCCTACTGCATTCATTTCAAAATTGTAATAATCTTTTCTGCCCTGCGGATGGATAAAAAATTCAACACAGCTGTCGGTGCAGACAGGGTCCTGATAATTTTTGTGTCGGGCGAGAACATACTGATCCTGCACTTCAAAACGGATATAAATACCTGCATTATCATAGAGCAGACGGGCATTTACGACAGGATGATGATCTGAACTTTTGCTGTGAACGAGGTTGATGGGCAGAAGTTCTGCATCTTTCCATGCACCTTCACTGAAAGAATCGTTGAGATTGACGAGTTGTTTTGCTTTGCGGATAGTGTACATAAATAAAACTCCCTGTTATTAATCTTTTTCTCTGTTGCGGTAATTTTTCAATTGCTGAACATCAACTGTCCATGAATTTATCGACTGATCACTGCCTGATACGCACAGCATGATAAAAACCGGATGCAGCATGATTTTTTTCTGTTCATGGTATTCCATATTGCCGCTGACGCTGTAAAAAGAACGCATATTGCGTAAATTTTCAGCGATCTCCTCCGGAGTAAAAACTCCGCGGCATGCTTTGGCGATATAATTCATCCCGTCAAAACCTTTGGCTTCAGCCATTCCCGGCTGACGGTCGTATTCTTTCTGCATAAGTTTTTTGAATTCAGCATTTGCCTCTGATTTGTTGCGGTGATAATATGCGGTAGTGAAAAAACAGTCGCCGAGATTCTCTTTTGAAGCCGTAAGTATCGGGCTGTCATAACTGTCTGTCCCTGCAAAAGCCCCTTTGTATCCCAAGTTCCGTGCCTCAAGAATAAAACGCAATGCACATTCAGGATAGGCAGGAAGAACTATGACATCGACATCTTCATAAATGCACTTTTTGATCTGCTCCGCAAAAGATTTCTGCTCTGAGAGATACGTCATCATCAGAGGTTCACGGAGAGCGAAATCCGCCCATGCCTGTGCCGTTTTGCGGCCGATACCTCTGGGATAAATACTGCTTTTGTCAATATTGAGCATAACTGCAGCTTTGGCAAATTTGCGTCTGTAAACCATATAGTAAGCCAATGCCGCAGATTGGATTTCATCATTGAGAGTGCTTTGGAAAGTATATTCCGCATTCATCGACAGACTTTCATGCGTGGCAAGCGGAGCGACATACGGCACCATCAACTCTTCGGCAACAAGTTTCACCTGCAAAGCTTCCGTACTTGAATACCCGCCGATCAATGCAACTATATTGTCATTCAAAATAATATTGCGGGCGATCTCTGCCGCTTTCTGCGGGTCACTGCTGCTGTTGTGGATACACAACTGTATTTTGCGGTTGTCGATGCCGCCCTTGCGGTTGATTTCCTTGACGGCGAGTTCAATTCCGTCAAGTGCCGCCCTGCCCTGTGCCACATCAGGACCTGACAGAGGCAGGATGACTCCGACTCTTATCTGATAAAAAGCCTCATTCTGATTTGCCATGCGGCAGGACACCAGCAAAAAAGCAGCCGCTGTCAGCAAAAAAGCATATAATTTTCTCATAAAACACTCCGATTTTAATATTTTATTGTACGGCGTACAAGTTCTCCGAAAACAGGTTTTGCTTTTTCATTGGGATACATCAAACTTTTTTTCTCCGTCCAGTTTCCTTTTTCATCGAACTTCCATTCATATTTCAAAATTCCGACGCTCTGCCCTCTCTCATTGTAGCGGCTCATTTCGGAAATAACGCCTTTTTCATTATATTTGTAGCGGACGGCGGATGTCAATTTATTATTCACCAGAGCCCTGACATAAGCAAGCTGTCCCGACGGTGTAAGATCATAAAAGTAATCGACAATCATACCGTCATACTGAATGCCGTACATTTTCAATTTCTTTGTTTTTTCATCATAAAGAAGCATCGTCGTTGCAAAAATGACTTCTCCCGCCGCATTTTTGCGGCATATTCCGCGCAGGATACCAGATTCGTCATATTGACCATGCTCACTGTAAAGCAAACTTCCGTCGGAAAAACATTTCACCTCCGACAATCTGCCGTCGGGACGGTAACTCATTTTGAATTCAATCTTTTTGCGGCTTTTGGCATCAGGATAAGTACGGAGAATTTTCCGTCCGCCGCCGTCAAAAACATGAACTATGTCGCCCTCTTTGTAATGTTCGGAAAACTCTTTTATACTGCCGTTGTCCCGTGGCGGCAGAGCAAGTTCCCATTCCGGAGCGAAAGTATTGCCCGCCAGCGGTGTGCAGAACACCGCTGACGCAAGCATTACTGAAAAAAGTACTGTTTCAGTTATCAGTTGAAATATACGAAACATTTTTTGTTTTTAGCATATTTGCGGTTGATATTCGGGCAGTTGAAGGAGAGTTTATCCATCAGGTTGCCGACTTCAACAACATTGTCTTCAAGACCTGCTTCAGCAGCGATTTCAGCGGCGGTAAGTTCATATTTGCCGCTTTCAGCAAGAACAGCAAGAACTTTTTCACGCATTGCAAGAACGCCTTTGGCAGCAAGTTTGTAAGCCTGAACACCGGGCTGATGGAATGCGTTGATGTTGATAAATTCAGCATAAACTGCAACAGCTCTTTCATAGAGAGCGATCAGCATACCGAGGTTGAAAGTATTGATTTCGGAAATTTTGACGGAGATGATCTGGCGTTTTTTGCCGCGGAGAGCGAGAGTAAGACCTTCCATGAAACCGTGGAGGTAATCGCCCATATACATTGATTCAGCCATTTTGAGCTGATCAGCATCTTTGAGGACTTCGATAAAAGTTGCGAAGAAGTCATCACGGCCGTCATTGAGCTGCTGGATAAATGCGTGAGCATCGGTGCCGCCCTTGTTACCGAAAACATTCAGACCCTGATGGACCTTTTTGCCGTCGAGGTCAAATTCTTTGCCCAGACTTTCCATAACCAGCTGCTGCAGATAGCGTGAAAGCAGTACCAGACGGTCGGAGTAAGGAACAATGACCATATTGCGGTTGCCTTTGCCCTTGCCGGCGATATACCACATAGCGGCGAACATGACGGCGGGATTTTCGATAGCTTTGGCGGAGCGTGTCCATTCGTCCATGGCACATGCACCGGCGATGAAAGATTTGAAATCGATACCGCAGAGGACTGCGGGCAGATGACCGACGATACTGGTTTCGCTGGTACGGCCGCCGATGGATTCAGCCATTTCAAAAACTTTGTGCCATTTGCCGCTGCGTGCGATCTGATCCAGAGAGCTGTCTTTCATGGTGATCGCGCAGGCATGTTTGGCGAAATCAAGTTTCAATGCGGCATAAAGATTTTCAGTAGCGATAAGGTTGTTTTTGGTTTCCTGTGTGCCGCCTGATTTGGAAATGCACAAATGCAAAGTAGTTTCAGGATCGCAGACTTTGCACATATCGACAAATCCTGCTGCATCGGTATTGTCAAGGAAGTAAATACGCAGATTTCCGTTGCGGTCAGCTGCGCTCCATTCATTATAGTAGGGACCGTTGATGGCGAACTGCATCAGCTGGGGACCGAGAGCGGAACCGCCGATACCGTTGACAACGACAGCGTCGAATTTTTTGCCGGTTGCGCCGACGATTTTGCCGCTGCGGATGTCTGCTGCGAACTGTTCGACTTCTTTAAAAAGAGCACTTTCGGCGTAAGCGATACGGTCGGTGAAGTGAGTAACTTTGCGTTTTTCGTCGGGGTTTTTGATTTTGCCGCTTTCAATATCGGCAATACCTTTGGCGGCTTTTTTGAACAGTGGAGCCATGTCATCGAGAGCTTTGTCGGTAAATTTCATACCGGCGAAGTTGATGCTGAAATCAGTTTCGGGACAGTTCAAAGTGTACTTCTGACTGCGTTTTTCAAATGCGTTCATTTTGTTTTCCTTTTTTATGGTTGTTATGTTGAAGTTCAACAATATTTTTTCAAATCATCGGGAGTGGTTATCTTGCAGTTCGCCGCTTCTCCCTGTATGCAATAAACATCTGCAAGTTCATAATGCTGCACCATACCGGCGTCATCGGTGAAATTCAATTCCGGATCATCCGCCCCCATTCGATGAGCTTCTGCAATCACGTTGTAATGAAAAGCCTGCGGAGTCTGTACCAGAAAACAGCAATTTCTGTCCGGCACTTCCTGAATGATATTTTCAGAATTTACCAGATAAACGGTATCGGAACTTTCAATGACGGTACTCACTGCGGCATACTCCTGCAGTTTTGCACAGCATTCTGAAATTATACGGTCGCTGACAAACGGACGGGCAGCGTCATGGATCAGGACATACGAATCCTCATCTTCAGGCAATGCGGCGACACCGTTGAATGAACTCTGTTTGCGGCTGGAACCGCCGGGAACGATCCTGATAAGCTTGCGGATATTGAATTCTTCGGCAATGCGTCTGCCCTCTTCGATATAATCTCCGTGCATGACCAGCACGATACCGTCAATATCCTCATGGTTGTCAAATCTGCGTAAAGTATGAGCCAATATCGGCTCATTGTCAAGCAGCATAAATTGTTTCGGTATGGATGAATTCATTCTCGAACCGATACCGCCGGCGAGAATAAGTGCGTATTTTTTCATAAAAATCCCGTTTTTAACACCAATATACATATAATTTAGCCTCTTTTTTCAAAAATACCAACATAATTCATTTTAAATTCTTGAAAAAAGATGTATATTGTATATAATATATATCAAACAGAGGTTTTTTATGGAATTTTTAAAGATCACAAGTTTTCAGAACAACTCCGTCAAACACGCCGTCAAACTCCGTGAAAGACGGGACAGAGAAAAAGAACAGCTGACTCTCCTTGAAGGTTACAGAGAATTGACCAGAGGACAGGAGTACGGCATGGAAATCCTTGAATGTTTCTTCGCCCCCGAACAATTCCTCGGAGAAAACGAATATGCTCTGCTGGAAAATTTCGCAAACAACGGCGTCAAAGTCATGCAGGTAACTCCGCAAATCCTCACCAAACTCGCTTACCGCGACCGCCCCGAAGGTTTGATCTCCATCGCCCGCATGAAACGCCACACTCTCGCTGATATGCCGATCGTCAAAAACGGTCTTTATCTCGTCGCCGAAGCCATCGAAAAACCCGGCAACCTCGGCTCCATGCTCCGCAGTGCCGACGCCGCAGGTGTGGACGGCCTCATCATCTGCGACAAATGCACCGACATTTACAACCCCAATGTCATCCGTGCCAGCACCGGTGCGCTCTTCTCCGTTCCGCTGGCAGAAGCAACTTCCGAAGAGGCCATGGCATGGCTGCGGAAAAATAATATCAGAACTCTCGCCGCAACTCCGCATGCCGATAAAAAATATACCGATGTCGATCTTACTCAAGCAGTTGCAATCGTTGTCGGCAGAGAACAGACAGGCTTGACCGATTTCTGGATGAATGACTCCGATTTGAAAGTCGTTATCCCGATGCTCGGCAAAATAGATTCACTCAATGTTGCCACCGCAACTACAATTCTTCTCTATGAAGCGGCACGGCAGCGCAACTTCCCCATACACGATTACGACGGAGGCAAAAAATGAGCAGAAATTCAATATGGCAGACTTTGACTGCAAGATACCCCAATCTCAATATCCTTGAAAAAAGTTTCAACAATGCTCTGGATATGATCATTGATACTTTATCCTGCGGAGGAACACTTTTTTTCGCCGGAAACGGCGGCAGTGCATGCGATTCTGAACACCTTGCAGGAGAACTTCTCAAAGGCTTCCGCTCCCTCCGCCCGATAGATGATGAAATGAAAGAAAAATTCATCAATTCCTACGGCGACGAGGGCAGAGATATTGCCTGCAAACTGCAAAAAGGTCTCAAATGTATCTCCCTGCTCTCCCATCCGGGGTACACTTCAGCTTTTGCCAATGATGTGGATGCCTCTCTCATTTACTCCCAGCAGTTGTATGCACTCGGTTCTGCAAATGACTGCGTTATCGGATTCTCCACCTCCGGCAACGCTCAAAACATCCGCAAACTTTTCATGACCGCCAAAGCAATGGGGGTAAAAACCATCCTCTTTACTGGTGCAAATCACGGCAAATCAGAAGTTTACGCAGATTGTTCACTGAATGCTCCTGAATGTGAAACATACAAAATCCAGGAATTGCATCTGCCGCTTTATCACGCACTTGCACTGGCTCTGGAAGAACACTTTTTCGGAGATAATTAAAATGTCTGTCGTCGTTACAGGAGGAGCGGGGCTCATCGGCAGTGCGCTGATTTGGGAACTCAATCGCAGAAACATCACCGACATCATCGTTGTTGACCATCTCGGTTCTTCAGAGAAATGGCGCAACCTCGTGCCGCTCAAATTCAATGAATATTACGAAAAAGATGTATTCCGCAAAATGCTCCTTGACAGAACGCTTGATGATTTGAAAATCGACGGCATTCTGCATATGGGGGCATGTTCCAGTACGACGGAAACCGATGCAAGTTATCTCATCGACAACAATTTCAATTATACCAAAGAACTTGCAATTTTTGCGGTCAGCAAAAACATAAGATTTGTATATGCCTCAAGCTGTGCAACTTACGGCAACGGAAGCATGGGATACATCGACGATGATGATGAAATAGAGAAACTCCGTCCGCTTAATATGTATGGTTACAGCAAACAGCTTTTTGACCTCTGGGCGAAACGCCGCGGCATACAGAAACTTATCACCGGCTGTAAATTTTCAAATGTTTACGGTCCGAATGAGGCCCACAAAGGAAATATGCGGAGCGTCGTTCTCCGCGCCTTTGAACAAATCAGCACCGAAGGCAAAATGCGTCTTTTCAAATCTTACAATCCGCAATACGTCGACGGCGAATTCAAAAGAGATTTCCTCTATGTCAAAGACGCAGTAAAAATGGTGCTTCACCTTTACAACACTCCGTCGGCAACCGGACTTTTCAACATCGGAAGCAACCGCGCAGAAACATGGAATTCTCTGGCTTCCGCCGCTTTTGAAGCCATGAAACTCCCCGTCAATATCGAATATATCGAAATGCCGGAACCCCTCCGTCCGAAATATCAGTATTATACCAAAGCCGAAACCGCAAAACTTTTCTCATACGGCTGGACAAATGAGGCATCTCCGCTTAAAGATTCCGTCAAAGATTATATTTGCAACTACCTCTTGAAAGGCATCGGACTTGAACCATGAAAAAAATAATTGAACTTTTTCCGAAACTCAATATCGCCATCATCGGTGATGTAATGCTGGATATTTTCACTTACGGTATCAGCGAAAGACTTTCTCCCGAAGCCCCCGTGCCGGTAATTCGCATCCTCAAAAAAGAATACTGTGCAGGCGGTGCAGGAAATGTGGCAAAAAATCTTGACTCATTGCAAATCAAAAGCTCCGTTTTCGGAGTCATCGGCAACGACAAAAACGGCGAAATGCTCCGCAATATTTTGCAGTCAGACAATATCGAACCAAAACTTTTATGCGATGATTCCCGCCCGACGACCGTCAAAGAACGAATCATCGCCAATCAACAGCAGATGCTCCGTGTCGATGATGAATCAGCTACAGATACAAGCAGTGAAATCCAACAGCTTTTCTGCGAAAATATCTGCTCTTTGATACGCAGTAAAAAAATAAATGCCGTAATTTTTTCAGATTACAAAAAAGGTGTTCTCTCAAATTCTCTGCTCGAAAAAATTGTAAGCTGCGCCAATGAACACAATATCATAACCGCACTCGACCCCAAACCG
>JAZRBX010000341.1:0-3756 GCA_045635285.1 Victivallaceae bacterium | reverse complement strand
TGAATTTTTATTTATGTGTGGTATATTGTTATATTGCTATAACGATAAAGCATTTTTTAACCACTTATCAGAAAAGGAGTTATTATGAAAAAGCGCTATGTTATCTGCGGTGTTTCCAGCCGTGCATTATTGATGTACATCCCTCCCATTCTTAAAGAATTTTCACATTGTGCTGAAATTGTCGGTCTTCTTGATATTGACCCCATCCGTTTCAAAATTTGCAAGGAGGATCACCCCGAACTTGAAGCTTGTCCGACTTATGCTCCCGAAGAATTTGAAAAAATGCTTGAAGAACAGCGTCCCGATTCTGTCATCGTTACAAGCATTGACAGAACTCACAAAAATTATGTTGTTGCCGCTCTCAAACATGACCTCGAAGTTGTTTGCGAAAAACCCATGACTACCAATACCGCCGACGCTCTCGAAATCCGTGCCGCAGAAAAAGCTTCCAAAGGCAGAGTCATCTGCACTTTCAACTACCGCTACAATCCCGTTCACCGCAAACTTAAAGAACTTGTACTTGCAGGCAAAGTCGGCAGAGTTACTCATGTCGACCTCAACTGGTACATCGACATCCAGCACGGTTCAAGTTATTTCAACCGCTGGAACCGCATGCGTGAAAATTCAGGCAGTTTGTCAATCCACAAAGCAAGTCATCACTTCGACCTCGTAAACTGGTGGGTCGATGGTATCCCGACACATGTTCACGCTTTCGGCGCGCTCAATCATTACGGCCCCGATGCAGTTTTCAATCCCTCCCAAAAAGACGGCAGACACTGTGCCGGATGCGATGAAAAAATGCTTTGCCCCTACAAAAAACGCTGGACATCACGCAGTCGTGAAGACAAAATTCAGGATGATCACATCACTGCATTCCAGACTACCCGCAAGATTTTTACCAATTATCGTCCCGATATGTGTATTTTTGATAGCGAAATCAATATTCACGATACTATCGTTGCCAATGTCAAATACCGCAACGGCGTTCTGTTGAATTATTCTGCCAATTTCTCAACTCCTTTTGAAGGTTACCGTTTGGCAATCAACGGTACTCACGGACGTTTGGAAACTATGGAATTCGGCGGCAACGGCGGTTATGCTCTGCCCGATATGTATGAAGAAGGCAATCAATACATTGATTATTTCCCGATTTTTGAAGGCAGAGAACGCATTCATGTCATTCGCAAGGGCGGTGCTCACGGCGGCGGTGATCCTTTGCTGCAGGAAGATATTTTCCTCGGTGAAGATCCCAACCGTACCTATGATATCCTCGCCAAATCCGTAGACGGTCTGCGTTCGATCTCCATCGGTGATGCTGTTTATAATTCGATTATGGACGGAGAAGTGAAAGATCTTACTTCATTTATGGAATAAGTATTTCAAATATACCAAATAAATATTGATAAATATTTTTCAACATAAACAGAAAGGGAAAAAAATGAAAAAATTATCTGTTTTTTCAGTCCTGTTTTTATTGACGGTATCTCTTTTCGGAGCGATTTATGCTCCTGAATTGAAGACTGATTTTAAAGATCAGGCATCATTGTCCGGTTCTATCGGAACATTTTACAAACCGGCCACTTTGAATATCGTTGACAGCGGCGAAAATAAAGCTCTGGAAGTTAAACGCGGAAGGGACAATTATTCTGTCCGTTTCAAAAATCCGATCAAAGTCACTGAGGACTTCGGTTACTCTCTGATCTTGCTCCGCCCTGAAAAAACATCCACTCTGACATTCGGATTGGAAAATCAGAAGGGCGAAATTGCAGCCATGCTTTATGCCAAAGATGACGGCAATCTGGCAATATACAACAGCAAAACCAAACGCTATACCCCCACCGGTATCATTCTCAAAGTTGGTACAAAATATTCCATAAGTGTTTATTACAGCTCTGATTCTAAAATTTTGACTATCTCTTTGCCGGGACAGATTCCTGTTCAGCAGCGTATGGAGCCGGTTGCCGATCTTACCAAATTTGTTTTCTCTCCGCAGAGAACCAAAGGCAATGTTACTCTGATCGAAAATTTCAGAATATACAGCAAGCCCGGCAAAATTTCCTGTCGCGTAAATGATCTTATCGATACTCCTGTCAGCGCTCCCGGAATCGACGAAAAAGAACTTGCAAAAATTACTGACGGCAAATACAATACTCTCGTTTGGCTTCCGGAAGAGGTAACCCTGGAATTCCAACTGCCCAAACGCATAAATGCTACCGCCATTCAAATCTACGGCGGCGACCCGATCGTCCGTATGAATGCCAGTACCGCATGCGCTCCACGCGCATACGTCATTGAGGCCAATGTCAACGGTTCATGGACCGTTATCGCCAAAGCTGATGATGCTCCCGATGTTTGCGCTCCGGGCGGCATTCCCGATTCTGAAAGAATGCTCCGTCATGATTTCAAGGTAACTCCCATTGATGCACTCCGCATCAAACTTATCAAATCTCATGACAGCGGCAAACGCATGAATGGTCCTGCCCGCGAGGTCGATCGCGGCACTGCCATCCGTGAAATTGAAGTTTTGTCAGACAAAGAATTGGAAATTAAAGGAAATTTGAGCAGTCTGCTGGTCGGTGAATTTGTCGTTCCCGTTTTCCGCAATGCTTCCAAAGCAGATTTCACTCTCATTGCCGCCAAATCTGAATTTACTCCGCTGGAAGGCACGATCACTATCGCTGATCCCGCAGGAAAAATCATCCGCACCATGAATGTTAAATGGAAATACGGCAAAAATAATATTGTCATCGACAAGATCGGAGATTATGCTCCCGGCAGATATATGATGACTTTGAAAACCAATACCGGCACACTCAAACGTCTGCTCCGTATTGAAAAAGCACCCGAAGTTGCCGCTCCTGCTGATTCTTTGAAAATGACCGGCAAGAAATTCTTTTTCACCCCCGACAGATTCACTTTCAAAGAATGGAACAATCTTGATATTTCCGTCAGCGATACTGCATCTTTCATGCATACCAAAACTCCGTCTCCCGATAAATATATCATGTCTTCCAACGGCATGTACAGAACTCAGGACGGCAGATATGCCATCGAAGCAATAGACCGCTTCCACAGAAATGCTTACGAAAAGAAACCTGTCAAACGCTACCTTGTTTCCGACTCTCTCGAAAAGGTGTTTACCGAAGTTGAAAAAATGCCTCCTCTGGAAAAAGAGCGTTTCACTCCTTTCAAAGATTTCCACAAAATGACTTTCCGCATGGATCCGTTCACTCCCGATATGGAAGTTTACGATCCTGCCAAACATGGCAAAATCGATTTGAAAAACATCGGTATTTATTATACCCGTTACAATCCCCAGAAACTCGGTGATATTGTTACTTATCCCAGACATTATTACATGCTCGGCAAGACCGCAGACGGCAAACAGGTCGTTATGAATCCCAAACATATTCTCCATGACTTCAGTCCTTACGGTGAGAATGATTTTGATAATGGTTTCATGACCAATGACAACTTCGGATCAATGTGGATTTCTCCCGACGGCACAGAGTGTCTGCTCGCTCACGGTCAGACAATGAAGCGTTCCGCTCCGTATAATGTTCCTTATGACAATTTGTCTACCGGGGTCAGACTTATGACTGTTTACAGTTCTACTGACGGTATCAACTGGAAATTGCGCAATGTCATGACTCTGCCCGAGGCAGATGAATCATACGGTTTGCAGCATTACTCCACCAAAGTCCGTCAGCTGGCACACGGCGGCCTTTTCATTGCAGGAATGGCAAATTATGAGGC
>JAZRBX010000340.1:0-1540 GCA_045635285.1 Victivallaceae bacterium | reverse complement strand
TGCCATTACCGGACAGACCGCAGCCGAAATTGTTTTTACTCACGCCGACAGTACAAAAGAACACATGGGTTTAATCACCTGGAAAAACTCCCCCGACGGCAGAATTCTTAAATCTGATACTCCCATTGCAAAAAACTATTTGTCTGAAAAAGAGATCCGGCAGTTGGAACGTGCTGTCAGCGGTTACTTTGACTACATTGAAGATCTGATCGAGCGTGAAAATACTTTCACCATGGAACAATTTGCTGCCAGCGTCAATGAGTTTCTTGCTTTCCGCAAATATCAGATTTTGCCCGATGGCGAAAAAGGTCGGATATCTGCAGCTCAAGCAAAAGCCAAAGCTGCCGCAGAATATGATATTTTTAATCGGACTCAACCGATTGAATCTGATTTTGACAGAGCTATAAAAAAACTTTCTGAAAAACAGGAGAAATAACTATGAATTCTATTGAAAAAATCCTGTTGCAGAAATTTGAAAACAGCCGCATTATTTGCTGGCGGGATACAAAATGTGAACTGCACGATGATTTTGAAGCATTAAATCTGCCCGGAATAGAAAAAATAGAGGTTCAAAACAACGAATTTTCGGTAATGCACCGGGTGTTGCGGGGTGAACCTGAAAAGAAGTTTTTGATTTTTTCATCTGGTCCAGTCCCCAAAGACAGCGACAACTGGCTGTTGAACTTGGAACTGACCTATGATATTTTTCAAGCGGATCAGGCTTCGTTGTGGCTCAGTGAATTGGGATTGGGGTATGAGTTTTCCAATCTGACCGAGGCTCATCCGCAATTTTTTGCCTCCTCCAAGCGGCGGCTGGCTTTAAAGAAAATGCTTGGAGAGCATGATTCTGAAAACGCTATCCGTATGAAGATGCTGGCTGTTACAGTTGGTTCAGAGCGCCGTCTTGACTGGGTATTGGAAAAACTGCTGCAGGAGCTTTCCGAAGAAGAAAATAGCAAATATACGGAAATTGAACGTTACAATTTGACCGGATTTTTGTGGAAAAAAACGGCAGAACATTATGGCTATACTTCGCAGAATCCGTCTGTGAAGGATTTTGCATTCCGATTGTATCACGCTTGCTTTCTGATGTCGCTTTCGGCAGACTGTCCATCTGAAATCCGCCTGAACGATGAAGCGTTGGTATTTCTTAAACGCTTCAAGGACAGCCGTCAAAACGGCAATGCTTTTGAAAAGTGTTCAGATATGGTTGCTGACACCTTGGGCAATGCAATAACAGAAGTCCTTGCCAAATGTGATTTATCTGCCGTCAGTTCTTTAGACGTATTCAAAGAAGTCGACCGTTATATCCTGACTGCACTTGCCAACGGTATTATTTCCAGAACGCTTCCGGCTGTGGAATGTTCAAACATTGTCCGTGAACGCCGTTCTACATTCTGGTACAAAAAACTTGAACACGTTTATCAGGCGTTAGATTACGCGTCTATGTTTTTAAGCGTACAGAGTTCCACAAAAATCGCAGTTGATTCGTTAGCCAACGGTTTTGATTGCTACACAAAACAGTACTTCCGTTTGGACC
>JAZRBX010000339.1:0-19086 GCA_045635285.1 Victivallaceae bacterium | reverse complement strand
TACGAAACTGCTGTCGAAGAAGGAAGCACCATCGTCCGTATCGGCACTGCCATCTTCGGCAGACGGGAATATATTTAAAACACTCTGTTTCCAATATGATTAAATACTTGCGGGGAAAAAACTTTATTTAAAGTTTTTTCCCCGCAAATTTCAATAACCTTTTTTTAAATTAAAGTATCAATCATCAAGGACATCGGCGATACGGACATTATCGTGGTGGATGTCTTTGATTTTATCAATGGCTTTTGCCATTTGAACCTCGACTTTGGCAACGGCTTTATCAATGGCACGATAGAGGTCGTCATCATCATCGACGGTACTGACAAAATCATGACCTTTGGTATTTACGCTCAATGTTACTTTGAAGTTGAGTTTTTCTTTTTCAGTAACTACCCGAACGCTTGAAATTTTCAGGTTTTTGTCAGTGATCGAACTTGCGACTGCATTTTCAATCTTTTCCTGAATTGCCGGAGTGATGTCAAAATTACGGCTGCTGATTAAAACTTGCATAAATACCTCCCGGGTCAGTTATTTTATTCATGCCGCAAACCGCATGTTTGCGGAATGATTTACATCGTAAAAGCGGGGCCAAGATAAATCTCTTTTGCCCGTTCATCATTAACAAGGAAATCGCTTGAACCTTCAAGCAGCACCTCGCCTGATGCCATAATATACGCTCTGTCAACTACGCTCAATGTTTCACGGACATTGTGGTCAGTGATCAGAATTCCCATATTGCGGTCACGGAGTTTGAGGATGATCTTCTGCACATCGAATACTGCCAGAGGGTCAACTCCGCTGAACGGTTCATCGAGCATGAGGAATGAAGGATTTGTAACCAGAGCACGAGTAATTTCCAAACGGCGGCGTTCCCCGCCGGAGAGAGTCATTGCTTTTTGTTTGGCAAGATGAGTAAGTTCGAGTTCGTCCAAGTGCTGTTTCAGACGTTTATTGCGTTCTGCGCGGGAAATATCAAGCGTTTCGAGAATTGCCATGACATTGTCCTCAACGCTGAGTCTGCGGAAAATTGACGGTTCCTGTGCCAAATATCCCATACCCATTCTGGCTCGGCGGTACATCGGCATATAGGTAATATCGACGCCTCTGAATTTAAGTGAACCGGCATCGGGAGTAACAAGCCCCATGACCATATAAAAAGAGGTTGTTTTGCCTGCGCCGTTGGGACCGAGCAGTCCGACAACTTCGCCGCTTCTGGCATAAATGGAAACGCCCTTGACAACTTTTCGGCCGTGATATTCCTTGCACAGACCTTCCGCCTGAATCAGAGTTTCACCTTTTTGGGCATTTACAGTTTCAAACATAAAACCTCTTTATTTCAATCTTCGAGGGTGCTGACATATTTCAAATATGCGTCCTCGTTCATCATATCGTCCAATTCGCTGCTGTCGATTTCAGCCAGACGGCAGAGCCAGCCTTTTTCTTCGGGGGAATCGCTGATGAGTCCGGGTTCATCTTCCAGAGCGTCATTGACAGCGATCACAGTACCGCTGATAGGTGCATAAATATCGGCGGATGCTTCTTCAGATTCGACCACGCCGAGGGTATCTCCGATGATGAAGTCATCATCTTCGTTCGGCAATTCGACATAAGTTATTTCACCGAGTGTTTCGGCGGCATATTCGGAAATACCGATAACAGCCTCATCGCCGATAAGTTCCACCCATTCGTGATCTTCTGAATAATATTTCATCTTTTCAAAACTCCTGATATTTTTATAAATCCTCAAACGGATTTTTCAACCTTTAAAATCTTTTTGTTTTTCACACTATATAATATTCTATATTCGCCATGCTTGTCAAGTAAAAAACTGAAAAAAACTACATTTTTTTACATAAAAAGCACAGTTTTCATTATTTTTCTGCCAAAGTTGCCTTGAAAGTGCCCTTTCCACCGTCATTTTCAACTCCGACAAGCTCTGTTTCAGGGGCAAAATCGCCGCTCACGAGCAAAAAAGCTTCTTCCGTATGCGGAAGTTGTGCAGAATAAACAACTTGCAAATATGGATCATCGCTTTTTCCTGATTTTTTCAGCTTATCTCCGGCTTTCGGCAGTTCATCTCCGAACCATTGAAAAATGCCGATCGGCAAAGCTCTGTTAACGGCATTGAACGGCATCTCTTGCGCACATATTCTGCCGAAATCCCATGCTCCGAAACCTGCTGCCCAGATGCCGGGAGTATTAAAAAGGGCGATCCAGACATCATCCATTTTTTCCCGATCGCAGAAAATCATTACGCCTGACACATCATCAAAAAGCAAAGTTTTAACGCCGATACAACGCACATGATCTATTTCAAAGCGGCAGACTTTGCCGTTTTCCAATTTCTCAGTATCAACTCCGAGTTCCGCAAGGAAATCATTACACTCCAAACCCCAGACTGCGATACTGCCGAAAACTTCCGACAAATCCTGCATTGCTTCACCGTCAAAAATTTCAGTACAAACACTGTGTGCAGAGGGAGCAAATGCACAAAGATAATCATTTTCATCCATCCGCACGATCAGCGGAGTATCAACAAGATTTTCATTGCGGCAAAAACGGCAGTAACGCCCCTCGCCGACCTGCATATCAGAAAAAATCTGACGGATCTTCTCCGCATTTTTTTCAATCATGCGGTAAATCCTGCAGCAGCCGAAATCGGTGATACAGCAGCTTTCAAGTGCGTGCATAAACTCCGCTTTGCAGCCGTCGCCGAATTGATACGGCATGGTCCAGCTGCCGACGGGGACCATTTTCGCCCCCACCTCAAAATGATAATCAAAAAGCGGAGTCTTGTTCAATGATGCCATTAAAACACCAACTCTTTCTCCGCATCTTTCAAAACTTCGATCGCTTTGACTGCGCCTTCCGCATGACGGAAAACGCTGGTTCCCGCCACCATGAGATTGACGCCGTGCTGTGCGGACGGAATAACTGTTCTGCTGTCGATACCGCCGTCAATTTCCAGCAGCAGCGGCAGACCGCGTTTGGTGATTTCATCACGCAGAGTGCGGCATTTGCCAAGAACTCCGCTCATAAAACTCTGCCCGCCGAATCCCGGTTCAACCGACATCACAAGGATCATATCAATTTTTTCGAGATAGGGGAAAAGTGCTTCCGCCGGAGTTTTTGGTTTGATCACCATACCGACTTTCAAATCGAACTTGCGGCAGAGTGCGATAACCTCATCGGGATCGTCATCACATTCCACATGAAAAGTTATAAGATCGGCTCCGGCTTTGGCAAATGCTTCAATATATTTTGCCGGATTGCTCAACATCAGATGCGTATCAAAAAACATATCGGTTTTTTTGCGGATGGCACTTACAACCGGAGGTCCGAATGAAATATTCGGCACAAAATGTCCGTCCATAATGTCCAAATGCAGCATATCCGCACCGGCATCTTCAATGCGTTTTATCTCATTTGCCAAATCGCTGAAATCCGCCGCCAGAAGCGACGGAGATACCAGCAATTTTTTATTGGAAAAATCCTGCCATGATTTCTTCATTGCATTACCTCATTAAATATCAAGGTCCTTGACGCCGGAAGCGTGTTTTTCAATATAGGCACGGCGGGGTTCAACGACATCACCCATAAGCAATGAGAACATGCGTTCGGCATTGACCACATCCTGCATGGTAACTTTGATCATTTTGCGTGTTGCAGGGTCCATGGTAGTTTCCCAGAGCTGTTTCGGGTCCATTTCACCCAGACCTTTGTAACGCTGAATATAGAGGCCGTCCTGACCTTTTTTGCGGACACAGCTGAAAAGGTCTTCCAGACAACGGACTTCATCGACATCGGGATTGTTGGGATAAGTTACTTCAAGGATGACTTCTCCTGCTTCAAAAACCTGTTCGGGAGTCAGATTGCAGCTTGCCAGATGTTCAGTCAGAGTACGGCAGTTATCAGCTTCAAACAATTCGATGACGTCGATACCGTAAGTGATGTCGTTTTCTTCTTCAAGTTCTGAATCAGCGGAACTTTCTTCACCGTCAGCAACAGGATTTTCTGCGACAGCATTGATACGGACTTTGGCATCGGCAACGATCTGATTGAGTTCTTCTCTTGAATAAGCATAAACGGAAGTGATCATACCGTCAAGTTCACGAACAACGACCTGTGCCATCGGGAAAACTCCGTCTTTGGCGGAACGCAGATAATCATTTACATCGGCACCTGCACGGCGCAGACGGCCTGCGATATGAGATGCTTCGTTGTAGAGTTTGATCAGGAACTGCACCTGATCGACGGGAAGCACTTCATTTTTGAGAGTGTGGACAGTAACCGCAGATGCACCGAGATTTACCAGATAGTTATTGAGCTGATCATCAGTATCGATATACAAAGAAGTTGATTTACCCTTGGAAACTTTGTAAAGAGGCGGATTGGCGATATAAAGATAACCCGCTTCGATCAGAGGACGCATCTGACGGTAGAAGAATGTAAGCAGCAATGTACGGATGTGCGATCCGTCCACATCGGCGTCTGTCATGATTACGACACGGTGATAACGGGCTTTGCTGATGTCGAAATCTTCATTGCCGATACCGCAGCCGACAGCATAAACCAGAGATTGGATCTCACGGTTGTCAAGCACCTTGTCGATACGGGCCTTTTCAACATTGATAAGTTTGCCTCGAATAGGCAGAATAGCCTGAAATTTACTGTCGCGTCCGCTTTTGGCGGAACCGCCTGCGGAGTCACCTTCCACGATGTAGAGTTCGCATTGTTCGGGGTTGCGTTCGGAGCAGTCGGAGAGTTTGCCGGGCAGACCGAAAGTTTCCAGCGGACCTTTGCGGCGGGCGGTTTCGGCGGCCTTGCGGGCGGCTTCACGGACCACAGCGGCGTCGATTGCTTTCATAATGACGGTTTTGGCGACTGCGGGATTTTCTTCAAGATAGGTTGAAAGTTCATCATTGATGACGGACTCAACAATACCTCTGACTTCGCTGTTGCCGAGTTTCTGTTTGGTCTGACCTTCAAACTGGGGGTCGGGCACTTTGACACTGACGACGGCGACCAGGCCTTCACGGGTATCGTTACCGGTCAGGGATTTGTCATTTTTGAGTTCAGCTTTTGCATAAGCGTTGATAGTGCGGGTCAAAGCAGTCTGAAAACCTGTCAGGTGAGTACCGCCTTCGGGAGTATTGATATTGTTGGCGTAACTGAAAATCTGACTTGAATCATAACCGTCATTGTACTGCATGGCAACTTCGACGTCGATACCGTCTTTTTCACGATGGAAATAGATCGGCTCATGCATGACCTGTTTCCCGGCATTGAGATATTTGACAAATTCGGAAATACCGTGTTCATAATAAAAATGTTCACGGCGGATGGCTTCACCGTCTTCGACGCGTTCATCGATCAACGTAATATCAACACCGCTGTTCAAAAAGGACAAGTCGCGCATGCGTTTGGCAAGAGTATCCCAGTTATAAGTGGTCTTCGGGAAAATTTCACCGTCGGGCCAGAAAGTAACTTTGGTGCCGTGTGCATCAGAGTCGCCGATGCGTTTCAGAGGTTCAACAGTAACACCTCTGGCAAATGCGATCTGAAAAACGCCGCCGTCACGGCAGACTTCAACTTCAAGACGGGTACTCAAAGCATTTACGCAGCTGACACCGACGCCGTGCAGACCGCCGGAAACTTTGTAAGCATTGTGGTCGAATTTACCGCCCGCATGAAGCACGGTCAAAACGACTTCGACGGCAGGCTTGCCTTCAGTGGCATGCATATCAACGGGGATACCGCGGCCGTCATCTTTAACGGAGATGGAATTATCTTTATGAATGGTAACTTCAACTTTGGAAGCGTAACCTGCAAGCACTTCGTCGATACTGTTGTCAACGACTTCATAGACCAGATGATGAAGACCTTTTTCACCGGTATCGCCGATATACATGGCGGGACGGACACGCACAGCTTCAAGACCTTCAAGAACGGTGATTTCACTGGCATTATACTGTTTGTTCTGATTGATTTCTTCGGACATAAAAAAACCTATGTGTTATTGTTGTTTATAATAATTATATTATTATAAGGGTAATTTAATCCGACAATTTATTTTTTCAAGAAAAAAAGTCAAAAAATCAGCAAAAAATCACAAAAAAATGACCTTATTGCCCCTTTAACGGAGTTTTATTCTCGGATCGGCGATCCCATAGAGCAAATCCGCAATAAAAATCCCCCCGAGAGTCAGCACTCCGGTAAGGAAAAACAGCGCCATCTGCAAAGGATAATCCCGCCCCGACAGCGCCAGCAATGACAAGTTGCCCATGCCGGGAATATTAAAGACATATTCAACTATCACACTGCCTGCGATAAGCGACGGCAGCAGCCCCGAAAAAAGAGTTATCAAAGTTATGAGAACATTTCTGAATCCGTGATGACAGACCACTTCAAATTCCGTACACCCCTTCGCTCTGGCGGTACGGATATATTCGCAGTGCATCACCTCTATCATGCCGTTTCTCGTAAATCTCGAAAGTCCCGCAAGCCCCGCATACGCAAGACAGATGACCGGCAGTACACAATGAAACAGAGTTTCCCCCATGATCATCCATGTAGTTTTTAAGTCTGTATTGTCAGGAGTTATCCCCTTAAGCGGAAAGACCGGAAACCTGCCACCTTCGCAAAAAAGAGTCTGCAAAAGCAGAGCCACCCATATTCCCGGCAGAGAATAAAGTATGAAATAAAAAAGAGTTATCGATTTGTCCTGCCATGAATTTTCTTTCAAAGCAGAGTATATTCCCGACGGCACCGCCAGAAAATAAGTCAGGATAACGGCAAGGACATTGAGCATAAGCGTGATTGAAACTTTGTCGCCGATGACTTCCATGACATCCCTGCCGGGATCGACGACGGCACTTTTTCCAAAATCGCCGTGCAGGATGATTTTTTTCAGCCACATGGTAAAACCGGTCATGACAGGCTTGTCAAGATACAGTTCCTCCCGCAAAGACTGATTCTGCGAAAAACTGTCATTCTGTTCCGAATTGACAACCGCCGCCCCCGCATCGGTATTGAAAAGAGAACTCCTCGCCGGATCTCCCGGAGCGCAGCGTAGCAGTATATAACTCAACGCAAGAATAACAAGCAGCGTAATAATCCCCAAACACAGCCGCCTGAAAATATAACTTAACATATCCTCAATCCAGAATGTCGTTCAAAAGAAGTTCTATCGCCCGCTCAACCGCCTGAGCCCTTATCTCATTGCGGTCGCCGCAAAAATGCGATTCAAAAGCCTCTATCGTTTCCGAATTGCCTACTGCAATATAAACCAGGCCGACAGGTTTTTCGGCAGTTGCTCCGCCCGGACCTGCGATACCGGTAATGCTTACGGCATGATCACTTGCCAGATTTGACAACACGCCGCGGCACATTTCAATGGCGCAGTCGGCACTTACTGCCCCGCATTGGTCGATCGTGCCGATATTCACATTGAGCAGGCGGGATTTCAACTGGTTGCTGTATGCGACCACACCTCCGAGAAAAACCTGTGAAGCACCTGAAACATCAGTCATTTTAGAAGATAACATGCCGCCTGTGCATGACTCTGCGACGGCAAGAGTTTCACCTTTGGCAATAAGTTTGTCGATCAGCAATTCAGCTTTCTCTGTCAGCATAAGTCCACCTGTAAAAAAAGTTAAGTTTTTTTTATTTTTCCATTTGTTAAAACACATTTACTGTGGTAAATTATCACAACTTTAAACAAAATTCAATCAAAAAACTGCAAAATATCATGAAATTACTCGTTTTTCCTTCACAAATATGCGGGACCGCTGAAGTTCCCGGTTCAAAATCTCACACAATCCGCGGGGTCCTCGCTTCAATCCTTGCCGACGGAGAATCGATCCTTCATTCTCCGCTTCAATCAGCCGACACAGAGAGCGCACTCAACGCCGCCGTCAAAATGGGCGCAGAATTTTCAACCGGTGCCGACGGCTCATGGCACATCAAAGGTATCGGCAGAAAAACTCCATCTGTCAAAGATGTTATCGACCTCGGAAATTCAGGAACATCCCTGCGTCTTCTGACTGCGGCGGCAGGAACTTTTGATACGGCAATAACTTTTGACGGAGATGAATCTCTGCGCACACGGCCGATGCAGCCGCTCATCGACGCCCTGCAGATGCTCGGCGTTGAAATTTCAGGTACAAACGGCAAGGCCCCCGTCCGGGTCAAAGGTCCGATGCAGGGCGGTAAATGTCATGTTTCAGGTGTTTCAAGTCAGTATTTGAGTGCATTGCTTTTCGCCGCCCCCCTCGCCCCGCAGAAAACCATCATCACACTTGACTTTCTCAATGAAAAACCCTATGTCGAAATGACGCTCAAATGGCTCGACATGCTCGGCATCAAATATTCCGCATCCGAAGATTGGCTCCGTTTTGAAATCGACGGCAATCAGCAATATCGCGCCTTTGAAAAAACCGTACCTGCCGATTTTTCAACCTCTCTTTTCGTCCTCGGTGCGGCATTGCAATCAGGAAAAAACGACGGAGTTGAAATAAAAAATCTTGATTTTTCCGACTCGCAGGGCGATAAAGAAGTTTTCCGCTTCTTTGAACAAGCAGGAGCAAAAATCGAATACGGAAAAAATGTTCATATCGCGGCAGAACAAAACCTCAAAGGCGGCGAATTTGACCTCAACAATGTTCCCGATGCACTGCCGATTTTCAGTGCAGTCGCCGCAGGCATGCAGGGGCAAACTACCGCATGTTTGAACGTACCGCAGGCAAGATTGAAAGAGACCGACCGCATCGAATGTATGACAAAAGAACTTCGCAAAATGAATGCCGATGTGGAAGAACTTGCCGACGGCATGATACTGCACGGCAGACAACTTTGCGGTTCGGAAGAACTTGAGAGTTACGGCGACCACCGTATTGCCATGGCACTTGCAGTTGCCGCATTGAATGCCGATTCACCGAGCATTATCAACGACATTGAATGTGCGGCAGTAACCTATCCTGATTTCGTCAGACAGTTTCAGATACTCGGCGCCGATTTCAAATTGATTGAAAAATGAAAAAAAATTCATACGAACTTTTATTGATACTTGCTCTGCTGCTTCTCTGCGGCACGATGTCGGTGTATCTTTACCGTCCGCTCTGGTTCGATGAAGCACTTACCATCATGAATTTTGCCGCCGGCAAAAGCCTGCATGAGATATACGGCAGCTACATCATCCCCAACAATCAGATAATTTACACCATGCTGCTCTCGATTTGGACCGAAATCACCCTGCCGCTGAAAATGAATTTTGATTTTGCCTCACGGCTATTATCATTTGCTTTTTCCATCATATCAGTAATTGCACTCTGCTTCGGGTTCCGCCGGCAGACAGGCGGCAGAACAGGAATTTTTCTGATTGCAGCAAGTGTAATATTGAGTTTTCCGTTCATGCTCTACGGCACGGCGGCAAGAGGTTATCAGTTAAGTTTCATGCTTCTGATTTTTCTGGCATGGAGTTTGAAAAATATCACACGCCGTGCGACATGGAGCAATTTATGCACCTACGCTGTTTTGTGTTTACTGCTTACCGGAACGATACCGACCAATCTGCTCGGTATCGGTATGGCGGTCGCTCTGTTTCTGCCTGAACTGTGGGGCAAATGGAAAAAACTTATTGCAGTATCGGCAATACCGTTTATAGTGTTCGGACTTTTTTATCTGCCGATATGGGAAAGTTTCATCAAAGTCTGCGATCTCAACGAAGGTCTGGATAATCGTTTTTCCGCCGCAATCGTGCCGTATATCGCATTTATCGCCAATTACCCCATATTGATCGCGCTTGGCACATGGGGCTGGACAGAGGCCTGCAAACAGCGAAAAATCAATTACCGCAATCTCTTCCGTCTGCTATGTGTTTTCATGTGGATGATTCCCTGTTTTGTTTTGAAAGTTGCCCCGTTTTACCGTGTTTTCTATCCTTGTTTTGCAATCCTCATTCTGCTTTTCGGCTTCGGGATACGGCATTGGGTATATCTTTTTCTCCGACGAAAAAGTGCAAAAGCTCAAAAAATCATCATTACTGTAATACTGTTGCTGATATTCGGCAATTTCATGCTGATAAGCAATGAAAAAACAGCACAGAAAATACAATATTCTTTGAATCTCACTCCCGAAAATGATGACTTTTTCATGCCGTATTACGCTGAAGAAAAATTTTTCCCGCCGGCAGTCATAAATCGTATAAACAGAGAATATATCAATCAGGCAAATCTCGTTTTTCTTACCTTTGAAGCTGACAGCCGCGCACTGCATTTTTACGCAGTTTACGGTGATTCCGACAGCAGCAAATACCGGCTTGACGGGCCGAAATTCAAAATAACATATCTGCCTTTCCGCACCTTGATCGTACTGCCGCTTGACGGCGATATAGACAAATATATCCGCCGTTTCAATCTGCAGAACCGCCAAGTCCGCAAACTTTTTACCGAAGGCAGACACGAAGTCTGGGAGGTTTTGTAAAATGAAATTTGACCTCATCATCATAGGCGGCCCGACAGCAAGCGGCAAAAGCGCATTCGCTCTCAACATCGCCGAAAAATACAACGGAGAAATCGTCAACTGCGACTCCATGCAGCTTTACAAAGGTCTGGACATCGGCACCGCCAAACCGACACTTGAAGAACGGCGGAAAATTACGCATCACCTGCTCGATGTGTACGATTTGAATGAACGCTCCGATGTCTATAAATTCCGTCAGATGGCACTTGATGCCATAAAAGATATTCTGCAGAGGAAAAAACTCCCTGTCCTCGTCGGCGGAAGCGGTTTCTATCTGAAAGCTCTGACCTGCGGTCTGGATGACCTCCCCGCCGATACCGCTCTTCGCAAAAAACTTGATTCAGAATACGACGGAGATAAAAATTTTGACAAACTCCGCGCCGTGATGATGCAAAAAGATCCCCGTGCCGCAGAAAAATTCAACAACTGTCAACGGAAACTTATCCGTGCATTGGAAGTCTGCGAACTGACCGGCAAATCTATCCTTGAACTGCAAAAAAATACTCCGCCGCCTTTTCCTTATATATATAAGTTCGTAACATTGCTCCCCGATCGGGAAATCCTGAAAGAAAAAATCCGCAAAAGAGCGGAAATCATGCTTGAAGCAGGCTGGATAAATGAAGCCGCTGAAGCCATAAAACTGGGACTTTTAAATACTCCGACCGCCCATCAGGTACTCGGATATGCCGAAATCAACAGATTTTTAAAAGGCGAAATCAACCGTGATGAATTGAAAGAACTCATCATCACCAAAACCTGGCAGTTCGCACGCCGCCAGTACACGTGGTTCAGGCATCAGCATCCGGAAAGTCTGCAAATCACCTCTGCCGCAAAATTGCCGGAGCTTGCTGATAAAAACAATTGATTTCAGTATTTCTCAAGCATTTTCTGCAATTCTGCTTTCAATTCCGTCTTCAATTCAGCAGGTGCAAGCAGCACGACATTCCCTCCCTGCGACAGAATAAACGGGAAAAGCACCTCTTTTGACACAGCAGGTATATCCACCGTCCCGTCATCGTAGATGACTTGCATACTGTGCAAAGGCATTGCCTGCAAATATTCAAGTGCCGTACTTTCCGCATGCAATTTTACATTACTGATTTTTTCAAATCCCGGAAAATCATCCGGATTGACAGAAGAAATGATCGTTTTATCCGGTTCAAAGTCACATTGCAGCAATTCAGCACTTTTGATTCTCCGCAAAGCAAATGTACGCGGCTGCGTTTTCAAGTGACAAAAAGCTTTGGTGTACCACGAATTATTGAAAAACACCAATGTATGCGGCTCTATGCCCCGTTCCGACAGTTCCCCCCTGCCAATCTGAATAACTTATTCTGACGCAGCGATTACTTTGCCACCCCTGAAAACAGCCATAAAAATGTGCGGCGGCAAATTAACATACAACCCGAAAAAAAATACTCAATCCATCCATATTCGCAGTATCAAGGAAATCAGGATTATTATTCTGAAGCAGATAGTCGACAGCATTGCGTATTTTATTTTTCAAAGAAGCAGGAAATATCAGCATGGACATAAAATGTCCGCTTGTTTGTAATATATTATACGGAAATCCCCCCTTCCTTTAAGCTAAATTATATTGATTTTTCAACAGCCAGTGATATATTACCACTGCAGTTTCAAAACAAATATACTTCATTAGCAAAGGAAAAATATGGCTGACGGCAAAATCAAATTATCCGATGCTGAAAAAAATCATTCAACCTGTATGAATGAAAAAGCAGCAGAAAGTGTAACTATAAACAAAAACGGCGTAAAAATCGTCTTCATCGGCAATTCCATCACTCTCCACCAAATCGCTCCGCACCTCGGATGGCACAATGCCTGGGGTATGGCGGCAAGCGCAGAAGAAAAAGATTACGTCCATATCGTCAGCCGTGAAATTGAAAAAAGAGCCGGCCGCAAAGCAGATATCAGAGTTCGCAGTCTGGCAACTTTTGAGCGTAATTTCCACCATTATGACTATTCAGAAAATCAGGATTTTATCGACTTTGAACCGGACTATCTCATTATCGCACTCGGCGAAAATGTCGCTGAACTTGAAAGCATAGAAGAAAAACACGCATTCCGCGAAGCATTCAAAAAATTATTGGCAGGATTTATGCAGAAAAATAATCCACCGACAGCAGTCGTGCGCGGAGTTTTCTGGAAAAATGAATGGAAAGACCGGATGATGCAGGAGGCCGCAGAGGAATACGGTGCAAAATTCGTCAAAGCCGACTTTTCCTCAGACCCGTCAATGAAAGCCATCGGACTTTTTGAAAGCAAAGGAGTTCAAGCACACCCAGGAGATAAAGGAATGGCAGCGATCGCACAAAGCATAATCTCCGCCGTTTTTCCCGATTAAAAAATATTCATACCGCAAGCTTTTACAAGCTTTCTGCAAATTCAACTTATCAGACAAGATAACCTGAACTTGTTTCTTCAAATATTTTACTGCAATTTTCACCTCTGTCAAAATCATCTTCAATCCTGCGGTTATTATGTTCAGCGTAAATATTTGTGCCAAATAATTTTCAATTATCACTGTAACGACAGCCACGATATTCAATAACAGGAAATTCATCTATATATTCACAAATGAAAAATTCTGTTCCGATAGATATATCTGAAATTATTTCATTTCAAAAAATCATTAATTGCAGCAGCGGAATATTTTTTATTCTTTACCCTGAAACTTACGGTTCAAGTAAAACAGTTTATCCTTGCAAATATCCCAGCACGGATCTTCCGGACCGCAGCACGTACGGATAACGCAACCGTCAAGACCAACTTTCCGATAACAGTCAACAGCATATTCCAGAAAATCCCAATACCGCGGATAATGTTCTTCCCACGAAATCAAATTACTGCCGCAGTAAGTGATCCCTTCCGCCAAAGTCCACGGCACTCCGGGAGCAACTTTCGCGCGCAGCTCGGCAGCGTGCTGCAATCCCTCCATCAGGCGCTCTCGGAAAATAGTATCATATTGATCAAAAACCTGACAAAACTGTTTATCGAGTTCCGGCATTTTCGCCGGATCAAGTCCGCTGTAAATCCACACCCTGCGCACCCAATCATCCGGAGCAGGCAATCTGCCCAAACGGCTGCGCCGTATATCCGCAAGTGATTTTGCCGCATCAGCGGTTCTGTATTTCATTATATTCTGATAATGGGCGGACTTTTCAATTTCCACTCTCGGAGAAAGCAGATCTCCCTCAAGCGCCAGATTATAGATCCCCCACATCACATAGAGGTGAAAATTCCACATATCCATATTACGCGGCATCAAATTCACATCAGTGTACGGGGTATAAGAATCATAAGCAAACCGTACATCCGGATGCCGTTTTTTCAAAAAATCCAACGCATTCTCATGTTCTTCTCTGAATTTCTGCAAAGTTTCCACCGACAAGCCGTTTGCCTGACCGTATCCGTTTATAAAAGGCAGACCGTCTGCTTCGTTCAGAATTTCGGCAGCGGCGATTCTGTCAATAAGTCCGAGATCCCGCAATGCCGAAAGAATGCGGTCAAGCTCCATCGCAAAAAACATAAAACGGTCATGAACCGGTATCGCATGAAGTTCAAGATTGCGCAATTCATCACCGAAAAACCAATAGGTATGCAGATAATACCAACTTGAAAGAATCACATAAATATCATATTTTTCAGCAAATTCAAGCATTTTAACCAGTCTGCCGAACATATCACAATCGCCGCCATTGCCGAAATTCCACATCTGACGGATATTTGATGAATAACCGCTGTAAGGTTCAAGTATCGGCACTGATTTACGGAGTTTACCATCTTTGTCATGAATAAGTCCAGCCCCGTCATCAAATCTTATACAATTGAAACCTCGTTCTGCATGTTCTGCGACAAAACGCTCCATATCCGCATATTTTCCACCGGGTGCAGTATCAAACAATGCCCAGATAGGGAAAGATATAGAAAGTTTTTCAGGGCGTTTTCTTGCCATGGCACTATTTCTTTCGTCAAAATCAGTATCTTCCGTCAGCTTTTGTAACAACATCGGGAGCATTTGTCGTAATCAAGTCAACTCCGCAGGAAAGAACTTTTTCGTAGTCCTCTTTTGTATCGGGCGCCCAAGTATCAACTTTGATGCCCAGCTTCTGATATTCTGCCACTTTTTCTGCCGTGAGTTTACCCATCGGAATACTTATACGCTTCAAAATGGCAAGATATTGTTTCTTCTGTTCCGGAGTCATTTTGTACCAAAGTTCAAAACCGTGAGTTATGATTGCGGGATCATATTTATGAACGAGAAAAAGCATTTCCGGGTGAAAACTGATAATTGAACAGTTATAAAGATAATTGCGTTTTTTGAGTTCATCAAGCACAGCGACGGCATAGTCGGCATTATTTTCTTTCAACTCAATACAGAGAAAAGTTCCGGGGCGTTTCTTCTCAACAAGATCAAGAACATCTTTGAATTCAGGGATTTTTGTACCGGCAAATTCTTTGCCTTTCCAACCGCCGAAATCAAGAGATTTAAGTTCGGCAAGTGTTTTTTCACGAATGTATCCGGCTCCGATATTGTTGCGTTCCAGACGATGATCATGAGCGACAACGATTTTGCCGTCAACAGTCGGATGCAGATCAAATTCAATGGCATCGACAGGCAAATCCAATGCCTTTTCAAAGGCGATCAAAGTATTTTCAGGATAAGCGGCGGAAAAACCACGGTGAGCAGCAATAAAAACTTTTGATGCGGAACTGCTGCAACACCCTGCACAAAACAAAAATGCCGCAGACAAAATAAATAACATAAAAAACTTTTTCATAAAACCCCCTTAAAAAGTTGTTGATAATATAACACAAAGAAATAAAATTGCAATATAAAGACTTGACTTTTTACACAAATATATTATATTAAGGTAAGTATTGTATCAAACACGGATTTGAACAGACCTTGTATGGTAAGTTTAAGAGTTTGGCAAAAGGAATTTTTTTGAAATTCGTGAGATATAGAGCGGCAGTAGTTTGAGCGGAGCTGCTCACAGAGCAACTCCCGAAAACGAAAGCCGCAGCATATCAAAGAATGACAAAGAATCCGGCCGAAACTTCAAAACTGACCAAACAGAAAGGTGAGTTTAAAAGTTTGGCAAAAGGGATTTTTTTGAAGTTCGTGAGATATAGAGCGACAGTAGTTTAAGCGGAGCTACTCGTAGAGTAACTCCCTAAAACGAAAGCCGCAGCATATCAAAGAATGACAAAGAATCCGCCGAAACTTCAAAACTGACCAAACAGAAAGGTGAGTTTAAAAGTTTGGCAATCGGGATTTTTTAAATTTCGTGAGATATAGAGCGACAGTAGTTTGAGCGGAGCTACTCGTAGAGTAACTCCCGAAAACGCCCTGCCGATATATACTCATGAAAACAAAAAATCACTTGCAAAAATTTTAAACTCACCTTTCAAAAAAAGGGGGTGTTCCGGATTCGACCGACCTGATACGGTGTTAACTGCATGTAGAGGATGATCGTTGGCCTCTTAAATCATCGATCAAAAAAATAAATGCAAAACCTTCTTTTGCAATGGCTGCTTAATTAACGCGGTCTCGTTCTGCTCCTGACGGATACTAGGGAGAATTGAACGTCATCCAGTATCCTTGATCTACGGCTTCACCATCCGGCTGTAATCGAGATTGAAGAATGGGTAGTCCGGAGCCAGGCCTGTCTGTTGGCTTAGGCAAAGGACGAAAAAAATCAAAGACAGAATAAACATGTAGACGTTTTCATCAATTCTCGCCGGCACAGGGGTTCAACTCCCCTCACCTCCACCATTTATTGCTATTTAGCGACGTCTGTCCTGTGAAAAATACAGTGACGGACGTTTTTGTTTTATACTGATTATCAGCGTGTTATGAGTTTTTCTGGGCATCCCCAAGTTTCTGCAAAGAATGATCTGGATGGGCGTTTTCAAGGCTGAAAATTTACTTTTTTTCTTGAAACTCTTGACGAGGTCCTTTGGGTGTCCTGCGATTGTTAGTCGTTTATAGAGTGGTAGTTGCAAATTTTTCTGCATTCCAGAGGTTTGCAATTACATCTGCACTCTTAGAATTTTAAAGAAAAATTTATATATTCGGTCCTGCTGAAAAATGTCACAGGACTTGTCCACCTCAAAAAAATGGAAAAATATTGATTTATGTATCAACGCAACAATAACGCCGGTCCTGCAATCGAGCAAAACCGGCGCTATGTTGAGTCCTGTGAAATCAGACGTCAGACGCCTTTTGAGATCCTCATCCCATTAGTCTGAAAAGCCTCTGATTCTGACATCATATATTCATCATCCATGATATCATCGATGTCATCATCGGATATGGGCTTTGCCTTGCTTCTCCGACTGCGCTTTGTATTCAATGCCATCACCGGATGGGTAGTTTCCTGCCAGAGCATCCGCAGTTCCATATCAGGGCAGCATCCGTTTTCTTGACAATATTCGTTGAAGATTCTGCCGATGGTTGCTGGATTTATTTTCTCTCCATATTTATTTTGAATCTCATCAGACAACCATTTTAATGTTGGTTGAGCGATGATCTCCCCTGTCCGCTCATATTCAGCATTCAGACGCTGCAGAAAATCATTCAGAATAGGTTTCAAATATCCGATGCGCTTGAGCACATTGGCATTCTTTTTGACAGGCTCTTTTTTCTCTGGCGGAATCAGTGGCGCAACAGCGCTCTCTATTCTGGAGAAATCGATATCCAACATCTGGCCTGAAACAGTGAGAATGTCACAGAGAGACAGCAACCTGTCTCCCCATGATATCTGCGTTGTCGGATAATTCTCTCCCAGGATCAATATGGAATGAGTCTGCTCCATCGGCAGCTTGCTCTTTACATCGAGATCCAGCTTGGGCGCGAAAAATATGATTCGGTTTGTGCCAGCCAGCGTTTCAGTCGCCTGACCAAGACGCCACAGACGTCCGGAGATCAGTTCGGTGAAATTTTCCCGGCATTTGAATGTGCTATGCAGAAACTCAATCAATGCTGGCATATTTATCCGCCACATGTGGTGATCGGATTCAGGCAGCGTAAATTCCTCACACGCCTCTCCACATTCGACATAATAGCGTCTGTTTGTCACATCGCGCTCTACAGCCAGGAATTGACCGCATCCACAAGGACATGCTGCGCGTCCATATGGGCTATCAGCAGGCATGTCTCTGCGGAGGTTTGATCTGCTGACCTGCTGCAGCAATTTGACAGCAGGAGTATCCAGCAGCGCCTCAACTCCGGCTGTAGCATACAGCGTCCGACTGCTGCGCAACATATCTCCAAGAATGTGAAAATCAGGCCTGCGGATCAATATGCCACCTCTTCAGCGTTTTATCGATGAGCTCTGTGACTCTGCTGTTACGGGATGAGTTGCTGATGGCATTCGGAGTCAGGCGCAGCGTCTGCTTCCTGGATCTGCCATAGGAGTCATCCAGCAGCAGGCGGATAGATACATGCTCGATCTCCTGACCGCTTTTGAAAAAATCCACATTGTCCAGTTTGTCGCGCAGCACCTCATAGACCTTGCCCTGTTCCTCTTTGACTTGAAATTCCCCCATCGAGCCAGGAATTCTAACTCCGATCTCCGAAACTCGCGCTTCCTGGATCTCTCCAAACTCATCAACCGTCAATGCCCCATTGCAGTCATAGAACAAATCGCCCTGTACAGGATTCAGGAATTGAGATAAATCGTATACATTGGCCGTTTTCGTCAATCCGATGATATGACGATTCAGCATAATTGTCGCGACCAGGTCACACAGCTCTTTTTTCCGTTTGATCGTCCGTTTTTCAATTCTGGCGCGAATTCTGTTCTGATCGTGCTGCACATGGAAAATCAGCGTCTTTGCGTCAATATTTATGGAGTCATGCTTAAAGCCTGCCTCATCGGTATAGGTGCTCTTTGATGTCCGATAGTCGTTGAAATAAACGAAAAAATACTCATTGTTTCCATCCCGCTGCTCACGGATGATCTGTACATGCTCTCCCCGGACCTCTGCAGTATAGATGTTTTTGCTGATAGCTTTTTCCAAAACCTCTATATCTGGAGCATGCCATGTCGGATCATCAGGAGCAGCATCCAGATCGGCAACGAACCACATGGAATCGGTCAGCTTGTCTGCATAAATGAATCTGGCGATCTTTGCCCATTTATCCTGAGCGTTGGTATAGAGCCACAATGAAATGTTGTGAGCGGACATGTTTTTCAGCTTTTCCGGAATCTCCTGTCCCTCCTCTGATGCGACCTTTATCAGCTGAGGCACTGTACCAACCATCTGTGAAATGGCATGAATCTCACAGAGAGTCGTTTCCAGCTCATCTCTGCGTGAATCAGTGGCATATGCTGTAAAAAGCTCCCGTGCGAATTTCTGAGGTTTTGCGTCCCAGTGAAGCTGCCAGTTGAGATCTTTTTTCTCAATAAACTCTCTAATGATCTCTCTGTCACAGCGCTTGAAAAACAGTTCCGGATTAAATGAGTCTGCCATGCGTATCCTCCTTATCTGCGTGCATGTGGAGTGTAGATCACACAGTCTACACTATCTTGTTGA
>JAZRBX010000338.1:0-1714 GCA_045635285.1 Victivallaceae bacterium | reverse complement strand
ATTTTACATTGGAAAAAATCAAAATTCAGGCAGTTTCTGCCCACATGTATGTTGCCGTGTCGGGTGATAAAATTGTCGGCACCGGCTCAATCGCGCCTTATTGGAACAGCGAAAAAGAAAGTATCCTGCTGACGATTTATGTTTTGCCGGAAATGATTGGACAGGACATCGGCACAGCCATCATCAACGCGCTGGAAAAGGATGAATATTTTTTGCGGGCGAACCGTATCGAAATACCGTCATCAATTACCGCAGTAAAGTTTTATCAGAAAATGGGATATACTCCGAAAAACGGCATTGTTCCCGATGATGAAGGAATCGTCCGTGTGGAAAAATTCAGGTAATTTTTTTCAAGAAGGGGATCGTTATGAAAGAACTGCATATATTCAACGGTGACTATGCCCTGGAACTCTGGAAAAACAGCAACTTTGACAGCGAAAATCTGGTGTGGCGGGAAACTTATTTGGAAGGACCTCTTCCCGCGACGGACGATCTGCATCAGTTCAGAAAAGCAAGAGCAGATTTCCTTCCCGCTCTCGCAGGACTCTCCGCCGGACAACTGTATCAGCATTTGCAGAAACTGGATGATACAATTCTTGATTTTCCGGCGAATGCGGTTTTAATGCTGTGGTTCGATTCATGTATTTTCGATCAAACCCTTTTGATGCGGATCCTGTATCTTCTTAACCGGCGTAAAAATCAACCGGAAAATGTTTTTTTGTATTGCTGCAACAGCAACTGTTTGACTCCGGAGGATTTTTTGAATGGGGAAAAAGCAAAGATCAAGCTCCTGCCGCAAGACTTTTCTGCGGGCGAAAAAGCATGGTGGGTATTTGTGAGCAGAAATGCCTCCGCGATATGTAATATTGCAAAAAGTGAAAACTTTGAACGCCTGCCTGCAATGCAGAAAGCGTTGATCCGCTGTGCAGATGAAGTGCCGGATACCGCAGGGCTCAACAGGACGCAACGGCAGATATTGCAGATCGCTGAACAGGGAGAATATTCTTTTGAAGAAATATTCAAAAAACTTGATGACTTTGAAGAATATCCCTTCCTCGGCGATACTGCCTGCCTGCGGTTGTTGGATGATCTGCAAAACAGAGGCTTTCTGAAAATGACACCGGGAAAACGTTATCAACTGTCCGCCTCCAGCAGACAGAAAAAGACAAAAACCGTTTAATTGTAAATAAATGATTGAAAAATACTTATATAGAACAATGCCGATTGTTCAATTATTGAGCAGCACCAATTATTTTTCCTGTTTCTCCTTATAGAATGGCACTATTTTCATAAAAAGTCGTTTGAAAAGCATCATAAGAAGAATTATATTAACGGGATGGTATCCTGAAAAATCAAGACTTATTTGTATTTATGGAAGAATCTGAAGCAAGAAAATTTATTTTCGGTCCGGTAAATTCCCGCAGATTGGGAAAATCCCTCGGAGTTGACCTGGTGACAGCCAAAACGTGTTCACTGGATTGCATATACTGTGAAGCAAAAGCGACAACAAATTTGACCATGTCCCGCAAGGAATATGTTCCCGTAGATAAGGTGACAGCAGAACTGGATGCTGCCTTGAAAAAGATTCCGAAACCTGATTATATTACTTTTTCAGGGGCGGGCGAACCCACACTGAATTCCGGGATCGGCCGCGTGATCGATCATATAAAAAAATATCATTCAGAGTGTCCGGTATGCCTTTTGACCAACGGGC
>JAZRBX010000337.1:0-8461 GCA_045635285.1 Victivallaceae bacterium | reverse complement strand
CGCCGATATCATTCAAAAAAGCGGCATGATCCACGCAGAAAAATGTGCCAACCGGCATTTTTTCTTTAAAGACATCATGAAGCAAAGGAGCATTGACCGAAATCAAAGCAGTTTTTTCATTGATTTCTTTCTTTAATTTTTCAAAACACGCCTTTTTGCCATTTTTGTCTGCATAATATGAGAGGTAAACTATCTCTGATGACAAACCTCTCTCTGCAGTTTTGCGGACAAATGCCGCCTCACGCTCATTGCATGAATCAATATCCATATCACAGTAATTCAAAAAAATAAAATGCTTTTTCCCCTTTTTGATACCTGCATCAATCAGAGTTTCGATCGCCAAATCATTGTCAAGCCCGACAAAATCCGCAAAGTTACCCGGCACGACCTGATCGAAAAACACCAGATTGACTCCGAGGATACGCAATCTTTCAAATATCTGCATATCACCGTTGCGGTTTGCGCCCCAGACAATAAGATTTTTCACCCCTCTGGAGGCCATACGGACAGCAATTTTGAGCTGGGCTTCAAGTGTATTGGGTTCGGGGATTCCGAATGCGAGCAGAATATCCTCTTTTTCACAGCAGCTTGAAATTGCCTCAACAAATTTGCCGGAAAACTCATTCGGCAGATTGCAGATAAGTCCGATGCTTTTCAAATCTCCGGTATGAGCCTGAAATTTATCAGCGATATAAGTTCCGCTCGGCCGTTTACGGACAATGATTCCTGCCTCTTCCAAACGGGCAAACGCTCTTCTTACCGTAATGCGGCTGACGGAAAATTTTTCAGCGAAATCCCTCTCCGGCAAAAGTTTGCTTCCCGGCGGAAACTCTCCGTTTAAAATGCCGTTCATTAAAATATCACAAACAGAAGTTGTAAGGTTGCTCATCACATTCTCCGTATAATCAGTTATGGTAATATAGCATAATACCATATTTTGTCAAGTATTTTTCAGCCTCTTAAATGAACATTGACTGATATTTATGGGAAAAAGGGGAATTTGAAGGACGGTCCGCAAAAGGACAACAAAAAACAAACGGCACAAATCCACGCCTGCGTTTAATAAATTTTGCCGGGTACTGAACGCATATTGATTTTTTTGCAAAGCGCATTATGAAATAAAAATATACAAAAAAAGCCCGGACATCTGCCGGGCTTGCATTATTTTTTATTATTCTTCACTTTCATCGTCCAATTCATATTCGATATCATGCTCTTCAAACATTTTCATCAGAGATTGACGGTCGAGAGAACGGAAGATGGCTTCTTCGGTAGTGATCAATTCATTTTCAACCAATTCAAGCAGCGCACCATTCAAAGTACGCATACCGAGGTTGTATCCGGTTTGGATGGAAGATTCAATCATGTGAATTTTGTTTTCACGGATCTGGCTGGCGATACCGCTGGTAACGAGCAGGACTTCCAGAGCTGCGACTCGGCCCTTGCCGACTCGTTTGCACAAAGTCTGGGAGATGATGCCGCGCAGTGATTCCGCAAGCATCATACGGATCTGATCCTGACGGTTGGCGGGGAACTGCTGAACAATACGGACGACGGTACGGGCGGCGGTAGTGGTGTGCAAAGTACCGAAAACCAAGTGTCCTGTTTCCGCAGTTTCGAGGGCGATTTCGACGGTTTCAAGGTCGCGCATTTCGCCGACGAGAACGATATCGGGGTCTTCACGCAGAGCCGCACGCAGAGCTGCACTGAACGATTTGGTATGCTGACCGACTTCACGGTGATTGATCAAGCATTTTTTGTCGGGATGTACGAATTCGACAGGGTCTTCAATGGTGATGATGTGGTCGGTACGATGTTGATTGATATAGTCGATCATAGCCGCCAGAGTAGTGGATTTACCGGAACCTGTCGGACCTGTAACCAACACAAGACCTTTGTTCAAAGTACACAAATTGGCGATTGCAGGAGAAAGACCGAGCTGTTCAAAGGTCAGAATGTTTGCGGGAATGATACGGGCGACGATACCGACGCCGTGGAGGTCACGGAATACATTGACACGGAAACGGTCGCCGGTTGAAGCCAGAGAATATGCGAGGTCGGCGTCATTTGTTTCCAGAAAGATTTTTCTGTTGCGTTCATTCATGATCTCATCGGCGAGTGAATAGATATAATCACTGCTGAGAGGTTCAGCTTCACAGAATACCATTTCGCCGTCGATACGGTATGCAGGAGCTTTATTGCTTGACAGGTGCATATCGGATGCTTTGCTGTCGATCAGAATTTGCAGAAAATAATCAATTGCTGCCATTTTTCCCAATCCTTTAATTTAAAGTTTTTAAGAGTTTATCAAATATAGGATAAAAAACGGATTTGTCAAGCGAAATAAATATTTTCTTGCCATTTTTTTATTTTTTATTTGCAAAAACAGCAAAATAGTGATAAATTACAGCAAATTAACTTTCAATGAAAACTATTTTGAGGTTTTATTATGTTCAAAATGCCGGCGGTAGTAACTCCAGCAGAAGCAGTAAGCAATGTTCTTTCCGGAGATTCTGTTTATTTCAGCTGTTTCGGATGCACCCCTGAAATATTGATCGAAGAATTGTGCAATGCTGGCCGCAGCGGCAGATTGCGCGGAGTAAAACTTATTCATACGATACTGCTGATGGATGCGACTTACGCCGCACCTGAATTTGACGGAGTTTTTGAAACGCACACATTTTTTGTCGGCGACAGTACCAGAAAGCCGGTCAAAGAAGGACGAGTGCAGTACATTCCTGTTTCACTGCATGAAACGCAGACGCTTTTCCGCAAAAAATATATCCCGATAGATGTTGCATTTATTGCGGTTTCTCCTCCTGATAAACACGGTTATGTTTCTCTCGGTCTGTCTGTGGACATGACACTTGCGGTCATTCAGAATGCAAAAAAAGTCATCGCCGTAGTCAATCCCAACATTCCGAGAACTTTCGGTGATGCACTTATTCCTTATTCAACTATTGACATGGTCGTGCATGATGACCGCCCCATCAAAGAGGTGATATATCCCGCCCCCAGCGAAATCGACAAAATCATCGGCAGACATTGTGCCGAACTTATCAATGACGGCGACTGCCTGCAGCTTGGTATCGGTTCTATTCCCAATGCCATTTTGTCGCTGCTTGAAAATCATAAAGACCTCGGACTGCACTCCGAAATGTTTTCCGACGGAGTTATCCCCCTGGTCGAAAAAGGAATCATCACCGGCAGATACAAACGGATCGATCAGGGCAAACTTGTCGCCTGTTTCCTCATGGGGTCGCACAAACTTCATGCTTATATCAATGATAATCCGCTTGTCCTGATGAAAGATGTCCGTTATACTAATGATCCTTTTATCATCTCGCAAAACCCGAATGTTGTTGCAATCAATTCAGCCATTGAGGTCGATATTACCGGACAGATTTGTGCGGATTCTATCGGAGAAACGATTTATTCCGGAGTCGGCGGTCAGCTTGACTTTATTTACGGAGCGTCCCGTTCGGAAGGGGGCAAAGCGATCATCGCCATGAGTTCATGCACCAACAAGGGAGCAAGCAAAATCGTTCCGACGCTTACGGCAGGAGCGGGTGTAGTTACTCCGCGGAGCATGATACACCACTTCGTTACGGAATACGGCAGAGTTGATCTTTACGGCAAATCATTGCAGGAGCGTGCAAGACTGCTTATAAGCATTGCCCATCCGTCGGTGCGTGAATCGCTGGAAAAAGCAGCCCGTGAACGTTTCGGTTCAAATTTCAGAATATAATTCATATCTCTCAAAAAAGCTGAAGACAGCAATTTTCATCAAAAATCATCCAATAAAAAAAGCGGTTCTGCCTGTTAAGCAGAACCGCTTGATTTTTGTAATTCAGCCGTCAGAATTTATGCATGATTTTTTTCATAAATTCACGGACTCTCTGGAACACCGCATACAACGCAGGAGTGAAGACAATACCAACCAATGTCGCAAACAGCATACCATAGAAAGTGGTAATACCGATCGCCTGACGGGAACCTGCACCCGCACCGGTGGCAACAACCAGCGGGAACACACCGAAAAGAAAGCTCCACGCAGTCATAAGCACCGCACGGTAACGAAGGTTTGCACCTGCCATAGCAGCATCATAAACAGATTTGCCGCCCTCGCGTTCCTGTTTGGAAAATTCCACCATGAGAATTGCATTTTTAGCAGAAAGACCGATCAGCATGACCAGACCGAGCTGGGCATAAATACTCAAACTGCTCTTGGTAAAATGCAATCCAAGCAATGCACCAAGCACCGCAAATGCAACCGCCATCATAACCGGCATCGGAATTGTCCAGCTTTCATACTGTCCGACAAGGAACAGGTAAGCAAAGAGCAATGCCACACTCATCAGAAATACGATCTGTCCCTGATTCTGGCGTTCCTGATAACTCATATCGGTCCATTCGATATGATAATTTGACGGAAGTTTCATCTGCTCAATCGCCTTGATAAGTTCGCCGCTGGTTACGCCTTCGGCGGCCTGTGCGGTCATTTTGGCGGAAGTAAGTTTATTGAAACGCTGGATCTGGCGGGGGCCGACAATGAAACGGGCACTTGCAAGTGAACTCATCGGCACCATTTCGCCTTTTATGTTCGGCACCAGGATTTCCATAATGTCATCAACAGTGCTGCGGCGGGTGCCTTTGGACTGCATTTTGACATAGAAAGTATCGCCGAGCATGTTGAAGTCATTGATATAGAATGAAGCAAGTTCACTCTGCAATGCAAGGAAAATATTGCTGACCGGCACGCCGAGCATTTCAGCTTTGGTACGGTTAATGTCGATCTGCAGCTGCGGAGTATCGGCATTGTAGCTGGACATGGCGTACAATGACTGCGGCATCATGGTGATTTGATAAGAAACCTGTTTTGCCAGAGCGGACAACTCTCTCGGATCAACATCACCGTCGCCGGAAAGCATGAATGTAGCACCGCCGGTAACACCCAAACCCATAATTGCAGGAGGCACGAAGGTAATGATTTTGGCAGAAGCAATATCAAAAGTTTCCTTCTGTACTTTTTCAAGCATTGCACCGATTTGCAGATCGGGGCGTTTGCGGAGATCCCAGTTTTTGAGTTTGATGATGATGAGAGCGTTATTTTCGCCCATACCGTCCATGAAGCTGAAACCTGAAACGGTCAGACATGATTCAACGCCTTCAAGTTTCTGTACTCTTTCGCGGAATTCTTCCAAAGCCTTTTCGGTACGCTTCAAAGTTGCACCGGGAGGAAGGGTCAGATTGGTGAGCAGAGCACCTTTGTCTTCCATCGGCAGAAATGAACCGGGAAGCTTGTTGAAGAAATAATAAACTCCGCCCATGACAACGACGAGGATGATAACTGTAAGAATAGCTTTGCGGACAAAGAAACTTACAAATTTCAGATAAATCGAACGGCTGCCGTCAAGGAAAAAGTTGAACGGTTTGAAAAATTTAAGGTTGTTGATTTCGTAGGGTTTCAGCAATGTCGCACACAATGCGGGACTCAAGGTCATGGCAACAAATGTGGAAATACACAGAGAAATACACATCGTAACCGCAAACTGCATGTAAATACTGCCGACCATACCGCCGTAAAATGCCAGCGGAACATAACAGGCAACTGTAACCAATGTAGTTGCAATAATAGCACCGGTAATCTGCTGCATGGATTTGAGAGCTGCCTCTTTCGGAGACAGACCTTCACGCTCCATCAGCGACAAAGTATTCTCAACCACAACGATAGCATCGTCCACCAGAGAACCGATAACCAGAATCAAACCGAACATGGTAAGAACGTTGATCGAATATCCGAATATCAACATAAACGGAAATGTCGCTATCAGAGATACCGGAATTGCCAGAGACGGAATCAATGTCGCACGCCAGTCCTGCAAAAACAGATAAGTAATGACAATAACCAGCACCAGAGCAGTTATCAATGTAACAACGATTTCTTTCATTGAAACAACGATAAATTCAGTCGGGTCATAAGCGATAACATAACTTACGCCTTCCGGGAAACGCTGTGAAATTTCTTCGATCTGCGCCTTGACTTTATTGACAGTTGAAAGAGCGTTGGCATCGGAGTTTTTGTAAATAGCCAAACCTACGCACTCCTGACCGTTGTGGCGGGTGGTGCCGGGATAACTTGCAGCACCGAGTTCTACTTTGGCAACATCGCTGATTTTGATGATATTGCCGTCGCCGTCGGTACGGATAACGATATCGGCGAATTCCTGAACGGTACGCAAACGGCCCTGAATATTGAGTTTGTACTCCATATATTCATTACTGTTTTCAGAACCGATAGTACCTGCTGCTGCCTGCAAGTTCTGACTTGCAACGGCATTCTGAATATCTTTGACGCTTACGCCGAGTCCGGACATACGCAGGGGGTCGAGCCATATACGCATGGCGTATTCCTGCATTGACATGATTTCTGCGGAGGAAACACCTTCGATACGGGCGACAGGGTCCTGCAAGGTATTGGAAACATAGTTGTTGAGTCCGAGCATATCAAGTGTACTGCCGTCAGTCAAAAAGGAGAACATCGCAAGGATGTCGCCTGAACGTTTTTCAACGGTCAGACCGACTTTGGTAACTTCGGTCGGAAGTTTTGGTTCAGCACGTTTGATAGCATTTTGAACGTTGACCATCGCCATATCGGAGTCGGTTCCGCTCTTGAAGGTGATAGAGCATGAATAATTGCCGGAGTTATCGCATGTTGAAGAAAAATAAATCATATCTTCAACGCCGTTGATCTGTGCTTCGATCGGGATAGCCACAGTTTCAGCTACGACCTGCGCACTGGCACCGGTATAGGAGGCACGGACTGAAATTGTCGGAGGTGCGATTTCAGGGTATTCAGCGATCGGTAATTTTTTGATACACAATGCACCCGCAAGTACCAGCACCAAGCTGACAACGATTGCGAGGCGCGGACGCTCGATAAATATTTTTGAAAACATTATTCAACTGCTCCTTCTTCCATTTTTACGATAATTTTCTGACCGGGAGCGGTTTTATGCATACCGTCAGTAACGACAAGTTCGCCTTTTTTGAGACCGGAAACGACAAACTGTTTATCCATGAGCATATTTCCGAGAACGACGGAACGTTTTGCAACAGTTTTATTTTCGTCGATGACATAGACGTAAGGGCCTGCTTCGTCATACATAATGGAAGAAAGTTTGACGGCAGGCAGGACTTCGCCGGTTTTGCGTGAAAGTTCGACAGTAACGGTATTACCTGCGAGCAGGATGCGATCGGGATTGTCGATGAGCATATTGATCTGAATGGTATCGGTGCTGCGGTTTGCCTGATTGCCGATAAATTCAAATCTGCCGGTGTGGGAATAGCGGCTGTTGTCTGCCAGAATGATATTCACCAGACCGTCTTTTTTGAAATTTGCTTCACTGCCGAAAATATTGAGGAAGTCTCTTGCACTGATTGAGAAAGTAACACGCAAGGGAGTTGACTGCACAATAGTTGCAAGTACACCTGAATTCGGAGTCAGATAATTTCCGTATGAGAAATTGGTTGCACCTATTTTGCCGTCGATGGGAGAAGTAATAACAGTATTTTTCAAATCATCTTTGGCGGTAATGAGAGCGGCTTCAGCCATAAGCAGTTCAGCTTTGAGAGATTGGACGGTACTCCAGGCGTTTTCGACGGTATCTTTGGAAGAAACCTGTTTGGAATACAGACTGCTGTTACGGTTGTAATTGCTTTCTGCATAAGCGAGTTTTGCTTTGATTTCTGCGATGCGTGCCTCTGCACTTTTGACTGCGGCTTCGTAACGGACAGAGTCAAGCTGATAGAGGAGCTGACCTTTTTTGACTTCCTGACCGCTGGTGAAACCGATTTTGACGAGATCGCCGGAAACACGGGTAACGACATTCACGACTTCTGGACTTGCAATATGACCTGTGTAGTTGCGGGATTTGATATTTTCGCTTTCAAAAACATAACCGCATTCGACCATGACCTGCGGGGCGGTGGGCATTTGGGGTGCGGCTTTTTTGTCGGCTTCAGCGGCAACTGCTACAGCGACAGAACCGGCGATAGCCAGAGTGATAAAAGTTTTTTTCATTTTTTCTCCTTTACTTTTGTTTTATTATTTTTATCTCTTAATTGAGTGAGCAGCATTTGTTTTTTGGAAATGAGTTTTTCACGGAAACATGCGGCGACGCGGCAGAAAGTTTCCAAATCATCATCGGAAATATCTTCGATCAATTCCGCTGTCATACCGACAAAAAAGTCATGGACTTTCTTTCTTTTTGCCTGACCTTCTTTTGAAAGGCGGATGGAAACTGCACGGCGGTCGACTTCGGAACTGAAACGCTCAACCAGACCGTTGCGGACAAGCACATCTACTGCCTGGGACATACCACCGGGGGTAATATCCATTTCAAAAGCAATATCCTTGAGCCGCATCCCCTCGCCCTGATGACGGAAAAGACATCCGAGG
>JAZRBX010000336.1:0-5263 GCA_045635285.1 Victivallaceae bacterium | reverse complement strand
ACCGCGTGATGTCGGGCGGCTGTGGTGGTGTCGGGCATGTTCAATTGTGGCAAAATGTTTCCTTTGTCCTCCCTCTTTTTTGAGGGATGACAAAGAAAATCTTTTGCCACGGTTGCCACGAGGGGGAGATTGGCGTTCGGTACCCCCTCTTTAAATTTTTTGTTCTATACTGAATATTGACTGATAATTTAAAAAAATAAGGGGTTTGGGGTATAGCAAGTTGCGTAAGCAACGAGCGGCAATACCCCAATGTGGCGAAGTCCGGCGGAAGATTTAATTCATCATTCCTCAAAAAAGAGGAAGGATGAAGCGAAAATTCCGCCGAAAAACAGCCAGACACCACCACAGCCGCTTGACATCACGCGTCAGCGTTACATCGCCCCGGGTCGTACCCGGTGCGGGGGTTCAGGGGGGCGCAAGCAGCCCCCCTGAAAAAAATAAAGGCGGGTGGAACGCGGGGATGCAATCAATCCCCCGAAAAAAGGGCATCCAGCACCTGAAAATTATGTAGAGGGGGGGAATGTTTCAGGAATATTTTATTTGTACTGTGTAAGTTTTTTGCGATTTTCATTTAAAAATACTTTGACAAATCTGTTTATGTGTGATAAATTGTTTCAAAACAATAAACAAGAGGTGTTTTATGGATTGTTGCAATTTTTTCAATACGGCATGCAAAATGCTTGAATCTGTCAAAGCAAACGATTTCAACAAAGGGTTCGCTGCCGGTATCTCTCTGGCTCTGCTGATAATTCTGTTGTTGATGATCATAAAAATCATTTTCAAACTGATTTTCCGTCGCAAAAGATGCAAAGAACTTGTCAATAATTCCTCTGACGGCGATGTGGTGATTACCGTTTCTGCCATTGAAGATTCCGTCCGCCGTGAACTTGACGCATTCGGTTCGGTGGAAATCAATAAACTCCGCCTCTATCGCAAACGCAAAAAATATATTCTCAATCTCGTTTGCTCATACAACGGCAAAAGCGGAACTTTGCCGCAAATCACTCAAAAAATCAAATCTTCTCTCAATAATATGTTTCAAAATTTTTTCGGAGTTGCTTCCGTCAGTATGATATGTCTTAAATTTGAACGCATTTCACATTACGGAACTCCCTCTGAAACTGCAGCAGATGATGATGACAGCAGCAAATTGCCGTCTCCTGCGGAAAAAGAGCAGAACAACGATTCTGTCAATGATGCACAAGATGATATTTTCTGATATTGTCCTCGCCTCCAAAAGTCCTCGCCGTGCAGAATTGTTGAAAAAGCACGGTGTTGACTTTTCTGTATTTGTTCCCCAATGCGAAGAATTGACCTCATGCGATGACCTGAAGTGTCTGCCTGAACTCAATGCTGTCCGCAAAGCCGCAGCGGCAGCGGATATTTTTCCGCAAAAAACCGTCATCGGCGCCGATACTGTGATACTTTTTGAAAATACTGTGATCGGCAAGCCGGAAAATTTTGAACATGCAGTGCAGATCCTGTTGAAACTTGCAGGAAAAAAACATCAGGTCGTCAGCGGCTGTGCAGTTATCTGCCGCAATAAAAATATCTGCCATTCGTTTTCATGCGTATCGGAAGTCGTTTTCAAAAATCTGTCCGAAGCACAAATCAGAAAATATATTTCAGAAGTAAATGTACTTGATAAAGCGGGAGCTTATGCCATTCAGGAGCATGGCGATGATATTATTAAATCTTTTTCAGGTTCGCTCGAAAATATCATCGGATTGCCGGTCTGTGAATTATGTGAATTTTTAAAAAATATTTAAATAAACGGAGTTTTAAATGAAATACGAAACTACAAAACATAAAGTCCAATTCTGCGTCATAGGCGGCGGCATGGCGGGTATCGCCGCCGCAATCGCCGCCGCAAGACAGGGCATCAAAACCCTCATTATGCAGGAACGCCCGATGTTCGGCGGCAATGCCTCCAGCGAAATCCGCATGTGGATCTGCGGCGCAAAACAGCCCGATACACTTGAAACCGGTTTGATTGAAGAGTTCCGTCTGGAAAATATTTATCGCAATCCGCAGGTCAATTTTTCCATTTGGGATTCAGTTCTTTTTGAAAAAGTCCGTTTTCAGGAGAATCTCATTTCTCTTTTGAACTGTTCCTGCATGGACGCCGAAGCGGAAAACGGCCATATCAAATCTGTCAAAGGATGGCAGATGACCACTCAAACTTATCATGAAGTTGAAGCAGATTATTTTGCCGACTGCTCCGGCGACAGTGTGCTTGCTCCGCTGGTCGGTGCCGAATTCCGTGTCGGCAGAGAGGCAAAAAATGAATTCGGTGAAAATCTCGGTCAGGACCATGCCGATCGCAAAACTATGGGCATGAGCTGTCTTTTGCAGGCAAGAGAAACAACTTCTCCCCAGAAATTCATCCCTCCGGCATGGGCGGCGAAATTTGATGATGAGGAAATTTTCCGCTATCGTGACCATACTCTTGACAATGTTCAGAATTTCTGGTATCTTGAACTTGGCGGAGAGGCAGATTCCATCCGCGATACCGAAGAACTCCGTGATGAACTGCTTAAATTGGCTTACGGCATGTGGGATCATATCAAAAACCGCGGCGACCACGGCGCTGAAAACTGGATGCTTGACTGGGTGGGAATATTGCCCGGCAAAAGAGAGAGCCGCCGCTTTGTCGGTGATTTCATTTTGAGCGAAAAAGATGTTCTTTCCGGCGGCAAATTCAATGATATTATCGCTTACGGCGGTTGGCCCATCGATGACCATCATCCCGGCGGTTTCAACCATGTCGGAGTGCCGAATACCAATGTCATCCCCGATGAACCTTACGGCATTCCCTATCGTTCAATCTATTCCAAAAATATCGACAATCTGTTTTTCGCCGGACGCAATATCAGTGCAAGCCATGTGGCATTGAGTTCAACCAGAGTTATGGCGACCTGTACGACATTGGGGCAGGCAGTCGGTATTGCGGCGGCATGTGCTGTCAAACACGGCAATATCACTCCCCGTGAAGCAGGTGAAAAATATATCCGTGAAATCCAGCAGACTTTGTTGGATGATGACTGCTTTCTGCTTGATATCAAGCGTGAAATTCCGCAAATTTCGGCACTGGCAAAACTTGAGGCCGATTCGGGCAATGCGGAATTTCTGCGGAATGGTATCGACCGCAAATACAAAAAGTCAGAAAATGCATGGCATTGCCGCAAGGGAAGTTGTGCGGAATACACCTTTGAGAAAGAGGAGGAAATTTCAAATATCCGCATTGTTTTCGATTCAAATCTCGACCGCTGTCATTTGAATATCAGAGCAAATTATTTTCTGAATACTCCCGATTTTGCTGTGCCGGGTTCTCTGGTCAAGGCATTCCATATCGAAGCTGACGGCAAAACAATTTTCAGCAATGATAACAACTATCAGAGATTGGTGAATATTCCTCTCAAAATAAAGGCAAAAAAAATAAAACTCGTCATCGACGGAATCCATAATGCCGATGAAACAAGAGTTTTTGCCTTTGATGTCCGCTGAAAAGATTTATCAGACAGACATAAAAAAATCCGGGAACTGCAAAAAGTTTCCGGATTTTTTTATGAGAAATATATTATTTCAATTTTTCGGCGATTTTGTACCAGCTTTGCAGCAGGCAATCGGCTGTATGGATGGAATATCCGTTGCTTCTGGGAGTGGTTTCATAACCGCCTCTGCCGTAGTTCCAGATATTGGGGATGTAACCGCCGCAGTATGATTTGCCGCCGTTGTAATTGCCGTGAGAGGTAACAAGACAGTGTTTACCGTTGAAAACAGACTTACGCAGGGCAAGACCGATTTCAACAAAAGGTTCGCTCGGCAGACTTGCAATCACGGTATTGCCGAAAACAATACCGCTCAAGCGGAATTGCGGATTGTTTTTATTTTCTGCCAGTTCAACGAGTTTTTCAGCGAAAAATTTGAGAACGACGGGAGTTTTCTTTACCAGATCTTCGCTGGTCAAGTCTCCGCCGGCATTGATGTCAATGTCGGAATATTGAGCGATCACTGCACGGGCTTCGGCGATTTCATCAGCATCGATTTCACGGGTAACGGTATTGACAATATCAGAAGCAAAATCAAATTTGCCGTCTTCAACAACTTTGAAATCATCCCAGACTTTGCGGATGCTTTCGGCATAACCTTTGCCGATGCGGAAAGGTTCATCGTAGCAGGTCTGGTCAAAATCACTTGTTACGTCAAAGTGATTGATATTGCCGGATGCTCCGATGAGAGGAACAACCATTGCTCCTGCAATCATCTGACTTTCAAGTTCACGGCGCATGACACCGCACCAGTCAGAGGAAATTCCGCAGCCGCCGATGGTATCGGTGTGATTGACGATGGATGAGAAAAGAACTTTGATCCCGTTCTGATTTTTGATTGCCAGCAGCGGGATTTCAGGGTCGATGTCGCCTTCGGGGCGGTCGATATCGGGATTGAGTTTGCCGGGATTGGTCAAAACAGTACCGTCTTTCATCCAGTAACGGCGATTGAACTGAAAGCGTTTATCGTTAGCCATGGCGGTAAAAAGTTCGCCTTCTTCGATATTTGCCAACGCCTGACTGAGTGCATCGGCGGCTTTGGCGGCGGCAAATTTGCGGTATGCTCCGCTGTTTGGATCATTGTTGACATCGGGTGCAGTATGAGTATGAATGGCACAAACGAGAGTATTTTCGGGGGTGAAATTATCAATGCCAACCTTTCTGAGTGCGGCAAAAACTTCATCATACAAAGTGATCGGGATACAGAGCAGATCAAAGTGGATAATGGCAAATTCTTTGCCCTGTGCCTTGAAAACGATTGCTCTTACTTCAAGATCATCAAGAACTTTATCCCAAATGCGTTTATTGAAATATCCTGCGAGAGAGATCGGCAGTTCCGGATTTATATAAGTGCGGCCGATACCGAAATTTATTTTCATAATTACCTCCTTTTGAAAAAAAGTTTTATATAAAATAGCATATGAAAAAAAAGAATCAAGATGTTATTCCCAAATATACTGATAAAAACAGAAAAATACCTGCAGCTTTGCAGAGGAAATAAGAAGCATTTTCATTTTTTGCAGATGACTTGTTTTTTCTGACATGGCGGTATATATTATGGCGTAACGGAAAGATACGTCTTTTGAGGAGTGGGCATATCTGAAAGTTATAAAGACGGACGACGGCAGTCATGAATGCCATCGTCTGTTTTTTTATACCCCCTTTCGGGGGTGGCTGGCTGCGCCCCGCGTTCCACCCGCCTTTATTTTTTT
>JAZRBX010000335.1:0-5292 GCA_045635285.1 Victivallaceae bacterium | reverse complement strand
TAATAAATATTATCGGAAGCAAATTCACCCTCATCGAATTACTCGTAGTTATCGCCATCATCGCAATTCTGGCCGGTATGCTTCTCCCCGCTCTCGGCAGAGCTCGTGAACGCGCCCGCGCCGCAAATTGTATCGGCAACCTCAAACAGTGCGGTACTATGTATGCGCTCTATGCTGATGATAACAATGGACTTATCATCCCGAACAGCGACCAGACAGGTTATTCCCCTTGGGTCGTTCCGTGGCCCTGTATGCTTGCTTTGGGCGGTTATGTTACCTATACCAACACCGAAGTTACTACTTCTTCAGATTGGGAAGCACGCCGTGATATCAAAACAAAAGAGTTGTTTATGTCATGCCCCAGTATCCCTCCCGCAAAAAATGCTGACGGAAGTCATTTTATCCGTTTGAGTTACGGAACCCGTACCAGAGTTGCAACTGATGACCCCAACCGTACTGTCCGTCCGCTCTCCAATCCCTGTCCCAGAAACCGTCTTTCATACTGGCAGGATGATCCTTCAACTTATATGATTCTGGCAGACTCTGTCCGCAGCAAAAATACACAAGCATTTATCGGTTTGCAGTATGCTGTTGGCGATGCGACTTCCGATTACTGGACATTGCACATCCGTCATAACAAACGTGCCAATCTGCTTCTTGCCGACGGCCATGTCGAAGCATTTGACAAAAAGACTTTAACTACCGGTAACGGAACAAACGGTTCTACCAGATATATTATTTCAGGTCAGCTCGGAGGACATTATCCGCAGTATGTTATTGAAAAAGTCGGTGAATAATCACCTCTGCTGTTGAAAAAATCAAAACCTCTCTCCTTTCGGGATGAGAGGTTTTTTTATTACAAAATGTTATTGCTTTTTTGCGAAAGTGATTTGCATTTTTGCTTTAACGGTATTACATTTAATAAGTGTATTTTAATATGAGGTTTTATTATGGATTTTAAGTTTTTTTGTCCTGATTGTAATCAGAAAATGATAATGGGTGATGAATTTTTCGGCTATCCTATCGAGTGTCCGCACTGCAAAAGCAAACTTACTCTGCTTCCTGACGGCCCGATCGAACCCGTCGATAAACCGAAAACTCCCGTTGCACCCGCTCCTGTTCCGCAAAATAATACACAGGATAATTATGTCAGAGAATATACTGAATACAGATTCCTGACTATTGATATTAACGCAGTCAATGATGTTTTGAACGATCTTGTAAAAGACGGCTGGCAGGTCGTTTCGCAGTCAACCGTCAATACTGTTATTCAGAAAACAGGATTGATAAAACCTGCCAATGTGGAGGCAATCGCTTACACTCTCGGCCGTAAGAAAATCTGATAAAATTCAAAAAAACGTATAAAAAACGGGGAGAAGAAAAAACTTGAACATGCAGCTGAACGCCGTAAGTCTTTTCTTCTTCCCTTTATTTTTTATGATTTGGCTGTACAAAAAAATCAGTCAGTGTTTAGAACAAATTCTATGATTTTGTCATGCTTCGATGACAAATGATGAGCAGGGGGACATTTTCAAAGTTATGCTGTCATCATTGATTTCGATATTGCATCCGAGATTGATGAGTTCCTTATAATTTTTTTGCAAGTTGAATTTATTGGTGAGAGTTTTGCTTACTTCTCTGCCGGAGGGGTTTACGCCGCAAAGGACTTGCTGTTTGCCGGCTTTGCGGAGGTAAATGTAGGGGCATTCGTTTTCGGAAGTGAAAACTTCGTGGTATTCGCCCTGACTTTGCAATGCGGGGGTCGCTTTTCGCAGATTGATAATTTTACGGGTGAAGTTGAGCAGTGAGTTTTCGTCTTTTTCCTGGGTTTCAACGTTGTTTTCTGCAAGGTTGGCTTTGTCTATCGGCAGATAGAGATCGCCCTCCCATGCGGTAGAGAAACCGCCGTTGCGGCTGTTGCTCCACTGCATCGGTGTACGGGCCCCCGTGCGGACATAACCGCCTTCTTTGGACGGCAAACCGTGAACATAATCCATACCGATTTCGTCTCCGTAATAGAGGAACGGAACACCGGGAAGAGTGAAAAGGTAAGTATAAATTACTTTCAATTCTTCAACTGAACGGAACATACGGATTCTGCCGATGTCGTGATTGCCGGTCGGCATGGCAAAAAATCCTTTATCTTTAATATTTTCGAGATTTGCAATGATTTCGTTATTGATCATTTTGGAATTGCCGGAACTTTGCAGGTCAAAAAAACTGTTTTTGTTTTCGGCAATGTGCGGAGCACAGTGAACACGTTTATCTTCGTTGCGGAATGTTTTGGTATAACCCGGATCGCCGAAATGTACCATAAAGTCAATATCAAAGCCGGCGTTGACGGCTTTGATCGGGTGGCTCCATTCGGAAATGAGCACTGCATCGGGGTTGATTTTCTTTACTTCTTCACGGTAATATCCCCAAAGCTTCTGCAAATCAGGATAGTTATTCGGTCCTTTGATCAAGCTTGCCGCCATATCGACACGGAAGCCGTCGCAACCGTGATTTAGATAAAATTTCATAATATCGAGCATCATTTCACGGACTTTGACACAGTCGGGATGTTCGGGGCGTTTTTCCCATGAGAATTCAGGTTCGCTGAAACCGTAATTCAATGCCGGCTGGCAATAGAAAAAGTTGATCATATAATTGCCGTTGCGTTCAGCGAAACCGTTGATATAACGGTATTTGGGGTTGTGTGCGCCCCAGCGGGTACTCCAAATAAAATATTCACTGAATTCATTGGGCTGATCTTTGCAGGATTCTTTGAACATCGGGTGTTCGATAGAGGTATGACCGGCAACGAGGTCGAGGATGACTTTCAAACCTTTGGCATGGGCTTTGTCAAAAAGTTCCCACAAATCATCATTGGTGCCGTAACGGGGGGCAACTTTATAATAATCGCTGATGTCGTAACCTGCGTCCTGAAACGGAGATTCAAAACACGGATTGAGCCAGATTGCATCGCAGTTCAATGATTTGATGTAATCAAGTTTCTGAATGATTCCCTGCAAATCGCCGATACCGTCAGCGTTGGAGTCATTGAAAGATTGCGGATAAATTTCATAAATCACGGCATTGTTGAGCCATTCCGGAGTACGCATATTTTTTCCTCATTTAGGGGGTTAAAGTTTCAGATGCTATGAAATTTAGCATAATAAAGTAAAAAGTCAAGAGGCAGAATTTTATTTCTGCCTCCTGATTGTATTTTATTTTTCAATTTCCGGTAATTCGGGGAATGGAACGACCCGGAAAATTGTTTCCCAGAAAAATTTGAGCCAGTGGATGGCGATTTTTCTGCCGCCGGAGCAGTAATATTTGTCCCGGACAGCGAGCAGGTCGCGGATGGCATCTTCAAATTCGGGAGCGAGTTTGTGCTGGACGGAGGGGAGCATTTCAAAGAGGTATCTTGCGTTTTCATCAAGGAAATATTCTCTGGCAACATGAACCAGACACAAGTACCATTTGAGAGCGGCGTTGACTTCTTCCGCAATACTTTCGGGAACATTTTTGAGGCGGCTGAAACGATATTTGAGTTGATAAATATCTTCTTCGGTCTTGGCGATATTGTCAAGATTCATGTTTTCGGTCGGGGCTTCGCCTTTGCGGTTGTAACGAGCGGAGAGCATCAGGTGGTATGCGTCATGGTCGTCTTCGGTAGCGGAGGCGTGATATACTTTGCCGAGGTCGATGATGAAGTCGCCGAGACCTTCGCAGTTGAAAACGAATTTGTCAAGGAAGTCGGCAAGGTCGATGAATTTGTTGTTCTCTGCATCCCAGCTCATAGCGGCAGCGTATGCGAAACCGGGAAGTGAAAATGAGAATTGTGTCCAGTAGCCGAGGTCGCCGAATTCATAACAGGCAAAACCGAATGCACCGGATTTGATGGCATTTTCAGCGGCATTGGCGATATTGCCTCTCCAACGGTAAGTTCTGCCGGCGGTACAGCTGTAACCGCTGTTTGAGGAGCAGAAGCAGAATTTGCGGTTGAGTTTTTTGAAATCTTTGGCATTTTTTGCAAAGGGATACTGTCTGCCGTAGCCCCATTCCATAAGGATCGTATCTTCGGGAACGCAGGCGATAGCGGCGGGATTGGATTTGATCATATCGCTGTCGAGCAGCAGGGTTTTGCCGTTTGCTTTGGTAAATTCTCCGATTTTGTGGAACCAGTCGCCGTAGACTTTGTTCACGCCGATTTTTTCGCAGATTTCTTTGCTGCGGCCTTTGCCGATATCGTAAGTTTCATCGCCGCAGCCGAGGAAGTATTTTGAGCTGAAATTGGGGAGAAATTCATCCAGAAGGCTTTTCATGAATTTCAGAGCTTCGGGATCGGTCGGGCAGAGAGAGAAAGGACCGTCGGGATGGATCTGCCATGAAGATTTCACCCCCTGGGGACATTCAGCAAGTTTGCGGTAAGGTTCGTGCATGAGCCAGCGTTCCATGTGGCCGAGAGTTTCCAGTTTGGGGGCAAGATCAATAAAGCGTTCCTTGCAGTATGCGTCAAGTGCATGGATCTGTTCGGCGGTCAGCGGCGAGGCGTCTTCCCAGACAGTTTTGTGATCTTTGAAAGCGAAAGTATGTTCCATATACAGAGAGAAAGCATTGATTTTCCAGCTTGAAATCATATCGACAAAATCAAGGATATCTTCAAATCGCATATTTTTGTCGCGACTGTAATCCAGAGCGATGCAGCGCCAGAGGATTTTAGGATAATCGTCAATATCGCAGGCAGGACAGTCATTGTTTGTGTACTGCTTGCGGAGCTGTTTCAAAGTTTGTTCTGCATAAAAAGCACCTGCTTTGTCGGCGGCAGTAATTTTGATCCCGTCGCCGGAGATATTGAGTTTGTAGCCCTGTTCTCTGATGGTTTCATCGAAAGAAACTTCAGGAGTGCTGTTCAAAAGCTCATTGCTTACACAGTTTTTGTAATAAACTGCATTGACGGGAACGGGGAGAAGTGTAGGTTTTTTCATAATGTAAATCCTTTATTTTTGGGGGTATGGAAATTCAGGGAACGGCACAACAGGGCAGACTGTCATCCAGTAGCGTTTCATCCAGTGGAGAGCAATTTTTCTGCCGCCCTGCGGATAGCGGGCATCACGGACTTTGAGCAATGTGCGGATGACATCTTCAAATTCAACTGCAAGTTTGTGCTGGGTCGAGGGCAGTACTTCAAAAAGATATTGAGCTCGCTCATCCATGAAATATTCCTGTGCGACATGGATGGCAAATTCCTGATATTTGAGAGCCGCTTCGACTTCCTCTTTGACATCGGAGGGGAAGTTTTTTATG
>JAZRBX010000334.1:0-3177 GCA_045635285.1 Victivallaceae bacterium | reverse complement strand
CACTTGCCGCTATGATCGATTATATCAATGACAACTATTCCAAACATATCATCACCATTGAGGACCCCGTTGAATTTGTGCATCAGAACAAGAAGTCAACGATCGTCCACCGTGAGGTCGGTATTCACAGTCCGTCGTTCCCGCAGGCATTGCGCGGAGCTATGCGTTCAGACCCTGATATCGTGCTTATCGGTGAAATGCGTGAATTGGATACTATCCGTTTGGGATTGACATGTGCCACCATGGGTATGCTCGTTTTCGGAACATTGCATACCAACAATGCTCCCAAGACCATCGACCGAATCATTGACGCTTTCCCCGCCAATGAACAGGCGCAGATCCGCACCATGCTTGCCGCATGTTTGCAGGCTGTCGTTTCACAGCTTCTCTGCAAAAAAGTCGGAGGCGGCCGTATCGCCAGTCATGAAGTCCTGCTCTGGACCGACGGTTTGCCCAATACAATCCGTGAAGGGCAGATCAATAATATCAGAACGATCATTGAATCCAATAAAGGCAACGGTATGCAGTCGATGGACGGAACTTTGCAGGGATTTCTGGATAAGGGGCTTATCACTCCCGATGAGGCATATATGAAAGCGTCGGACAAAAAACTTTTTGAACATCTGGTCAAAGAAGGTCAGATGCAGTAAAAATTTTTTTGCAGAAGCGTATTGTTTTTTTCTCTCTCCGTTTTTGCGGAGAGAGTTTTATTTTTATTTGAATTGAGAAAGGGTTTGAAATGCAGGCTTATTTTTTGAGTATTGTTGCCGGGTTGTTTTCCGGTATTGTCGGGGTGGGGTACAGAGTCGGATCGAAAGGAAAAGTTTTTCCGATACAGACGGCAATGCTGCTGTATTTTGCCGGGATGCTGGTATTCAGTTTTAAAGCGGATTTCAACTATGTTATCCCGCTTTCTGTATGGATCGCGGGTATCTGCGGCGGACTGACTCAATATGCTACAGTGCGGCTTTTGCGGTCGGCATTGCAGAGAGGACCGCTCTCGCCTGCATGGTGTGCGGTTGGATTGAGTTTTGTGCCGGTACTTATTTACTGTTGGCTTTTTAAAGGGGAAAATCTTTCGATTCTGCAGATGATTTCGGTTGCGGCGACATTGGCGGCGATCGTGATTGCCTCTGTCGGCAACGCAAAAAATGCGGAAAGCACCCATAAACTTGCCAATAAAAAAGAGATGTTTATATATGGTCTGCTGCTGGTGTTGATACTTGCATTTTGCGGTGTGTTGAATATCGTTCTTAAAATTGCCGATTATGAAAAGTACAACGGCGGAACTTTGATTGAAGCATTCGGCAATCAGATAATGGCGATAACTTATCTTTTCATGTTCATTCCTAGTGTGCTTGATTTGAGTTTGTCAAAAACATGGAGAATAAACCGTTATTTCTGGCTCGGCGGTGCATTTGTGGCAGTCGGCGGAGTTGCGCTTTATGGAATTCAGATATTTATTATGGATGCACCTGCGGTGGTGGTATTTGCTCTTTCGGGGGTAACTTCTCTGCTGCTGGCATCATTGGTATCGGTGTTTGTTTTTCGTGAAAAAGCGTCATGGTACTGGTATGCGACAGTGATCTTGGCGGTGCTTGCGATTTTGACCAACCGGTGAGGGGCCGATGACAAGGGATGAGATTTTAAGTTTGAGTGAGGAGGCGCTCGGTAATATTGTCGAGTTTGATTTTTTCAAACGGAGCGGCAACGGCGGTCAGAAAAGAAACAAGGCATCTTCTGCGGTAAGGGTTACTCTGAAAGAATTTGACATTTCAGCGGAAGACTGCACTGAACGCAGTCAGAAACTTAACCGCAGCAAGGCTTTGCAGAAAATGCGGCGCAAAATAGCCATGACTTTGCGGCAGGAGGTATCTGATGAAATACCGCAGATCGTTGCCCCGTCAAATGACAGATATCCGCTGTTTCTGGCGTATTTGCTTGATTTGCTTGAAAGTGTCGATTATTCGTTTAAAGAGTGCGGCACCAGGCTCAATTTGAGCAGTTCGCAAGTGGAGAAACTGCTTCGCAGGGATACCGCACTCTGGCAGAAAGTTCAAAGTTCGATCAATTTGATCAGAATTCGTGGTCAAAATCAAAATCAATAGCTTTCAAAAAAGCTCTGGCAAGTGCAGTTTGACCGTAGACGTTGGGATGAACTCTGTCCCAGGTGATGTATGCGCTGTGGCAGTGTTCGAGAAGTTTATTGAAAACTTTCTGGGTATCAACGAAAATCACATCGGTTTCTGCCGCGATTTTTGCACAGATCGCACCGTATTCGTCCATTCTTGCACGCATGGCATCGGCGGGATTTGCTTCGACATAGTAGGGAGTCATCAGGATAATGCCGCCGGCGAGAAGAGGTTTTGTTTGAGTGATAAGTTCACGGAGAGTTTCTTCATAAACTTCGGGAGTTACGCAGTTTTCGGGGATCTGGGGGGTGTCGAATTGACGCCAGACATCATTGATACCGATCATGATGGAGAGCCAGTCGGGTGCAAGGTCGATGACATCTTTTTGCCAGCGGTCCTTGAGGTTGAGAATGGTATTTCCGCTGTTTCCTGCATTGGTAATGCGGATGCGGCGTTCGGGATAAACAGCATTGAGCAGTCCTGAAACGATATGGGGGTATCCGGTGCCGAGCGGATTGAAAAGACCTTCAGAGGGAGTGCTTCCGCTGCAGTTTCTGCCGGCATCAGTTACGGAATCTCCGATAAAAAGCAAACGCTGTCCATGTTGAATTTTCATAGTGAATATCCTTTTTTTTGCAGTTGAAATAGAATAATATATACTGTTATTCTGCAAATACAAGCATGAAGGAAAAAATATTCTGCAGCCGCCGAAAACAGGGGGGTGGAAAAGGAAAAAACGCTCATTTTTTGTAACTTGTTAATTATTAAGATGTTGAGAAAAATAAGTTGTTTAAGTCCTTGAAAAAAGCGTATTTTTGATGTTTTGCACCTTGAAAAATTGCAAAAAAGTGGTATATTAATGGTACGATTCTTGAAGAATATTATTTTGCTGTTGTTAAATACATAAAGGAAAGGATTTTAAAAATGGCAGTACCGAAAAGAAAAACCTCCAAGATGAAAAAACGTTTGCGCAAAGCAGCTAACCGCTATGAAGGCGGTCAGGCAACTTTCTGCCCCAGCTGCAAAGCTCCCTGCTTCCCGCATC
>JAZRBX010000333.1:0-3846 GCA_045635285.1 Victivallaceae bacterium | reverse complement strand
GGGGATGAGATCGGCGACATTGAGATCGGAATCGTCCCAGGTGATTTCGGAACGGCGGGGATCGGCGTATTTGTTTTTAATTTCGAGCAGGTCTTCACGGATGACACCGAGACGCATTTCTCTGGAAGAAAGCAGTTCGTTGAGGTACTTGATGTAAGCCATTTTTTCTTCGTATTCTGCATTAAGTTCTTCAGCGGAGAGTCCGGTCAGCTGATGCAGGCGCATTTCGAGGATAGCATTTGCTTGGATTCTGGTGAATTCAAAACGCTGTATCAAAGCATCTGCGGCATCCTGTTTGGTACGGGATTCACGGATGATTTTAACTACGGCGTCAATATTTGCCAGAGCTTTGAGGAAGCCTTCGAGGATATGAGCTCTTGCTTCGGTTTTTTTGAGTTCGAAGCGGGCGCGGCGGATGACAACTTCCATGCGGTGGTCGAGGTAAGCTTCAAGCACCTGCACCAGATTCATGATGCGGGGACGGTTGTGGTCAACGACCAGCATGATTGCGCCGTAACCTGTTTCAAGGGAGGTATGGGTGTAAAGCTGATTGAGAACGACATTTGCCATGGCGTTCTGTTTGATATCGATGACAATGCGGATACCGGTGCGGTCGCTGGATTCGTCACGCAGACCGGAAATACCGGTGATTTTTTTATCATTGACAAGTTCTGCTATTTTTTTGACCATATCTTCCTTATTAACCATATAAGGAATTTCGGTAACGATGATTCGTTCTCTGCCGTTGTGTTCGACGATTTCGGCTTTTGAGCGGACTTTGACGCTGCCTCTGCCGGTGGCGTAGAAACGGCGGAGAGATGCTCTGCCGCGGATGATTGCTCCGGTCGGGAAGTCGGGGCCGGGGAGGTACTGCATCAATTCATCGACGGTGGCTTTGGGATTGTCGGGCAATGCGACGGTCGCATCAATGACTTCACCGAGGTTATGGGGCGGAATAGTGGTTGCCATACCGACACCGATACCGGTGGTCCCGTTGACCAGAAGCTGGGGATAACGAGCGGGAAGGACGACAGGTTCCATATTGGATTCGTCGAAAGTCGGCATCATATCGACAGTATCTTTGTCAATATCAGCAAGCAGTTCTTCCGCGAGGTGTTCCATGCGGCATTCGGTATAACGGTAAGCAGCGGCTTTGTCGCCGTCGATCGAACCGAAGTTGCCCTGACCGTTGATGAGTACGGCGCGCATGGAGAAGTCCTGTGCCATACGGACCATGGCATCATAAACGCTGGAGTCGCCGTGGGGGTGATATTTACCGATAACTTCGCCGACGACACGGGCACTTTTGGAAAAGGCGTGGCTTTTGGTCAGACCGAGCTGACGCATAGCGTAGAGGATTCGGCGGTTGACGGGTTTGAGACCGTCGCGCACATCGGGGATCGCGCGTCCGACATTGACGCTGAGGGAGTACTGGAGATAAGCGGTATGCATGATGTCATCAATGCTGATCGGAATATCTCTCATTTCGATTTCACTCATAGATTTTTCCTTTTAAAAACGGTTATTTTGCAATAATGTTGTTAATAAGTGTATTATAACACAAAATCGCAAATAAACAAGTCGCAAAATGAAATAAAATCAAAAAAAGTCATTAAAAAACGGCAAAATGCCGTTATTTTGCGTTTTAAAGCCCTTCTCATGGCGATTGTTGAAAAAATATGACACCGGAAAACGGCGTGTTGGCAGAAAAATTTTTCCATTGGATTTTGAGCTTGAAAATAAATTACATTAAAAAATGGAATATTTTATTTGCATTTATCAAAAATGTTGTTATATTATCTTTATAGTAAGTAATAAGGCTTTGAAAGAAGCTGTCAACAAGGAAGGTTTATATGTAAAAATATACCATAACAGGTATTTTTCAGGAAATAACAGGAAGTGGGTGTGATTTCGCGGTTGCCCCGCTTCTTTTTATTGTAATTTGGTGTATTGAACATATTTGAATTTTAATTTGAATTGAATAAAAAATAAGGAGATTGAAAAATGAATAATGAATTGCTGTCCATTCTCGATTACATGGAGAAAAACCGCGGTATCAGCCGTGAAGCCACCATTCAGGTTATTGAAAACGCAATCCTTACCGCTTCCAAAAAAAGTATCCATCCCGCAAATTCTCTCAGTGTGAAAATTGATCAGCGTACCGGCGATATTCAGGCTTGGGCCGAACTCGAAGTCGTTGAATGCGATCCCAATGACGATCAGATTACCCTCGAAGAAGTCGCAGAAAAACTCCCTAATGCAAAAATCGGCGACAAAATCAACTGGGAAGTTACTCCCAAAAACTTCGGCCGTATCGCCGCTCAAAATGCCAAACAGGCAATCCTTCAGAAACTCCGCCGTGCCGAAAAAGAGACCGTCCTCGCTCAATTCAAGGATCGTATCGGTCATTTGCTGAGCGGTGTCGTCCGCCGTATCGAAAACAACAATGTCATTATTGACTTTCAGAAAGCAGAAGGCATCATGTCCGCCAAAGAACGCATCCACGGCGAACAGTATGTCGCAGGAGATCTCATCAATGTCCTGCTGGTCAAAATCGACATTGAAACTTCCGGTCCGAGCCTGATCGTTTCCCGTGCCAATCCTAATTTCGTCGCCAGACTTTTTGAACGCGAAGTTTCAGAGATCCATGACGGCATTGTTGAAATCAAAGGCATTGCCCGCGAACCCGGAAATCGTACCAAAATCGCCGTCGCCAGCAATGATCCCAGAGTCGATCCCGTCGGTTCATGTGTCGGTATGAGAGGAACCCGTGTTAAAAATATTACCAATGAACTCGGTGCTGAACGCATTGATATTATTCCGTGGGATGAAAATATTGCAAAATATGCCGTCAATGCTTTGCAGCCCGCAAAAGTTCAGAGCGTCGATGTCCGTGAAGAAACCCGTGAAATCATCGTCCATGTCAGCGAAGAACAGTCAAAAATCGCTTTCGGCAAAAAAGCCCAGAATGTCAGACTATGCTCCAAACTTATCGGTTGGAGCGTGAATATCCAGACTGCCAATCCTCTGGAAGAAAAAATCGTAGAAGCAGCCAATAAACTGGCTTTTGAAATCGGCGTCAGCGTCGGCACCGCCAATCGCCTCGTCCGTGCAGGTTTCCTTACCGCAGACGGACTGAAAGCCGCAGGTTTGGATCAGCTGCTTGAAATCGAAAAAATAAATGTCAAGGAAGTTACTGCCGCTTTTGAAAAACTTATTCAGCAATAAATCTCTTGTGATTTAATCGTTATTTCAGATATTAGCTTGTTTACAGAGGAATGAGATTATTATGAAAACTGTGAAAATAAAAGATTTGGCACGGCGGTACGGTGCAAATGAAAAAGAAATCACCGCCGAATTGATAGAGCAGGGTATTGAGATCGATAAGAAAAAAGGCGAATTCGATGAGGAAATGCGCGAACTTGTCGAAGATTACCTCAACGATATTTACGGCGAAAAAAAGAAGATACGCACCGGCAAAAAAGAGGGCGTCAAGGAAATTACCAGAGAGATCCGTCTCGCTTCTCCCGTCATCGTGAAAGACCTTGCCGAAGCCTTGGATAAGAAACCGAATGTCATTATCAGCGATTTGATGAAATTCGGCGAACTCGCAAATATCAATCAGAGCGTCAGCGATACAACTGCTAAAAAACTTTGCAAAAGTTACGGCGTTGAACTTATCCTTGCCAAAAATCCGGATGAGGAATCTGCTAAAAATACCGCTGTCGTTTCAGTAAATACCGACCTTGAAGAAAATGAAGATGATTTTGAAAAAGTTGAACGCCCCCCGGTTGTAACTTTCCTCGGACATGTCGACCATGGCAAAACATCTTTGCAGGACGCTGT
>JAZRBX010000332.1:0-2044 GCA_045635285.1 Victivallaceae bacterium | reverse complement strand
CCCGGGCGGGGATCGAACCCACGACCCACTGCTTAGAAGGCAGTTGCTCTATCCACTGAGCTACCGGAGCACTTCCTATAATATGCACCATTTTTCAGATTTTTCAACTCTGATTTTGAGGATTTTTTGATTTTTCCCGTTAATTTTTGCAAAAGATGTGCGGCGAAAGTCGCCGATAAGCATAATTTCATTGTTTTGACTGCGGAGAATGCAGATTTTGTCCCGACAGTGAAGCGGAATTTTGCGGTTGATCAATTCATCTTTGACGCTTGAATGTCCGCCGCCGAATTTTTCAAAAGTTTCTCCGATACGGCGGGAACTGATTGTCAGAGGATTGCCGACTGCTGATAAATCAAAATAAAAATTACCGTCATCAGGAATAAAACCGTCGACAATTTCTGATTTATATAAATATTCTCCGCAGATGATTTCCGGAGTTTGCCGATAATCCCAGACAATCGGAGCCAAATGGACAGATTTTTTCGGAATTATCTGCCACATATCATTGTGCCTCATGTAAAAATTATTTTCATCAAGATCGACTTTGTATTCTGATGTATTATTCGGCTGCTGCAATGCCGCACTGAATCGTTGCGAAAAATTTTTGTCCGGAATACACTCGTATCGCAGCTCGGTACTGAAATAAAGCCGCAGAACTCTGATAAGTAATGCCGGGTGTAGAGATTTATAAAAATCATTGCTGACAAATTCTGAACCTTTGATTTTTTCAAATTCTGCAAAGGCACATTTTTCAATGAAATCGGCATCGCTTTCGCAGACTTCGGCACTTTGAATTATTCCTTTCGGAGCGTATGGAAATTTTGCTGCAATATCCTTTAACAGTTTGTTTCGCAAATAGTTGCGTCCGATGTTGCAATCAAAATTGCTTTCATCTGTACAATATTTTTGAAAATCCGCAGAGCGTAGAAATTCTTCAATGTCATTCCTTGAATGATTCAGCAAAATACGGCGGATTTTCATATTATTCAGCGTGGAAAATTCACGCAAACCGCATAAGCCGGAAACATTTGCTCCGCGGAAAAGACGCAGAAAAATATTTTCCGTCAAGTCGTCAGCATGATGGGCAAGATGGATTTCACAATTTTCAAATTCTGTTGATAATTCATGCCATTTTGCCAACCGCAGACGCCGGGCAGCACTTTCGACAGTTTCATTTTTGAGCATGTTTTGCGGAACATCAAGAGGATATGTGCGAAACGGGACATTGTATTTTTCTGCAACTTTGCGGCAGAATTTTGCATCGTTCAGACTTGATTTGCCGCGGATTCCGTGTTCAAAGTGTACCGCAGTCAAGGTAAAAGGAATTTTTGTCCGCCAATACTGCAAAATCAGAAAAAGTGCACAACTGTCTGCTCCGCCGGAAAAACCGAGCAGAATATTTTTGTTTTTGCAGGGGAGTAATTTTGCCTCAAAATCGGAGTAAAGCATCTGATTTTTTAAAATTCTCCGTCAAGAACGGACATTTCATCCTCAATAAATTCAAGTGCTTTGCGGACGGCATCGGCACGGTGGCTGATCTGATTTTTTTCTTCATCGGTCATTTCTGCAAAAGTTTTGTCGAAACCGTCGGGCTGAAAAACGGGATCATAACCGAAACCGTTTGTGCCTCTCGGTGCGTCAACGATAGTGCCTTTGACTTCTCCTTCAAAAGTTTCAATGACTTCACCGTTGATTGCAATGGCAATGACGCAGACGAAACGGGCACGGCGGTTGTCTTTGCCTTCAAGATTTTTGAGCAGTTTTTCAATGCGTGCGGCATCGTTTTCCGCATAGCGTGAGGAGTAAATGCCGGGTTCTCCGCCAAGTGCTTCGACCTCCAGACCGGAATCATCGGCGAAAGTAGGCACATCGCAGTAACGGCATACTTCAACTGCTTTTTTGGACGCATTTTCCGCAAAAGTTGTGCCGTCTTCGACGACTTCGGGGCAGTTGGGGTAATCTTTGAGTGATTTGAGTTCTACATTCTGATCTGCGAGCAATTCTTTATATTCCTGAACTTTGTGCAGATTGCCGGTGGCAACAA
>JAZRBX010000331.1:0-4619 GCA_045635285.1 Victivallaceae bacterium | reverse complement strand
GGGCATCGTCGCCTCCCGTCTTGCCCGTGATTATAACCGTCCGGCTATCGTTCTGACCATTCTCGGCGACAATGCTTACGGCTCCGGACGCAGTGTCGGTTCGCTCAATTTGGTCGAAGTCCTCGGCAAAACATCTCATCTGCTTGAACGCTACGGAGGTCATCCGATGGCGGTCGGTATCGGTTTGCGTACGGATATGATTTCAAGTTTCTTTGAAGTTCTCAACAAGGAAGTTGAAAAAGCCATCGTTTCCGAAGATCTAGTCCAGCACCTCGCTTATGACGGAGAAATGGAACTCGGCGAACTCAATGAGGAGCTTTTTGAATATTTTGATAAGCTCGGACCTTTCGGCCACAGCAATCCGAAACCGGTTTTCCGATTCAATGCTTTGGAAATCGTCCGCAGTCAGGCGATCGGCAACGGTCATGTCAGAGGAACTTTCCGCAGTTACGGTCATCAGGTGGATTTCATTGCGTTCAACCGCTCAATCGAAGATTTCCCGTATCAGAAAGTGGTCGATGTACTCGCAACTCCGCAGCAGAATGTCCGTTACAATGACGCGATCCAGCTGAATATCTGTGCGATAATGCCAAGTGAATTTTTCTGATTTTTATAATTTTGGAGAGTTGAAAAAATTTTTAATGCAGATATAGTATTAAAGAAAGAAAACATTTATGGAGGTTTTATTATGAAATATTTTGTCTTCGCTTTCGTTGCGGCTTCTCTCGCTTTGACCGCCGGTTGTACCCCCAAACTCGCAGACCGTGAACTCGGCGAAAAAGAAAAAGAATGGAAAGAATACATCGAACCCATGTATCCCGGCTGGAAAGCCCCCGCCGCTCTGCCGCCCGCAGTCGCCGACAGCAGATCCGCTTTTGACGCTGACAACAACAGCAAAAACGATTTCAACGCAGTCGATCCGCAACCTGCTGATGATAAACAGGATAACACCGTCGAAACTGCCACTGCCGCCACCGACAGTGCCGACGATGTTCTCACCTCCGTCGAAGAACCCGAAGTCAGCAAAGTCAGCTACGACGAATATGTCGTTACCAAAAACGAAAGCCTTTCCGCTATTGCTAAAAAAGTTTACGGCGACGGCCGCAAATATTTCCGCATTTACAAAGCCAATGAAGATGTTATCAAAAACCCGAACCGCATCTATCCCGGCATGAAATTGCGTATCCCCCGTCCGTAATCAAATTCAAAATCAGCAGCCATTCGGTTTCTTCTGAAATCAAATGGCTGTTTTTTTGTCGTTATGAATTTTCTGCGTTTCATATCTTCACAACTCAATCTTCTTCCCTGTCCCGGATGCGGTACAGGCGACGGTCAGGGAGTCAATGCTCTCTGTGAAAACTGCCGTCAGAAACTATTGTTTTTCTCCGATTCTTACTGCCGCAGCTGCGGCGGAGAACTGGACGGCGTGCTTGCATGTTGTTCCAAATGTATCAAAGAGGGTGATCGTCCATTCCTGGAAGCGGCGGCACTTTTTGCCTATCAGGATTTCGGCAAAGATTTGATAATCAGATACAAATCGGGAAAAAATCTCGCTTTTGCCCGCATTTTTGCACAAATGGCATCTGCAAAACTCAACAAATGCTGTCAGCATTGGGATTTTGATATGATCGTGCCGGTTCCTCTGCATTGGAGCAGAAAATTCAGCCGCACATTCAACCAATCCGAACTTTTCGGAGAATTCCTCGGCAAAGAAATACACAAACCATGCCGCAATGACATTTTGAAAAGAATCAGACGGACAGGCTCGCAAAAATATCTCTCAAGCGAAGAACGGCACAAAAACCTCCGCAACGCATTCGCCGCCGACCGTAAAAAAGTAAAAGACAGAAAAATTCTGCTCGTCGATGATGTTTTCACCACCGGAGCAACTTTGTCATGCTGTGCGGAAGAACTTGTCAGAGCAGGAGCAGCAAGAGTTTATGTCCTGTCAATCGCCCGTGCGTAAATTATACCGCAGATAATTCCTTTTACAGAAAATCATGTGTAAAAAAAGATGGTTTCAAGGTATGGTATTTTGCATGAGCAAAATACTGCGATACCTCAAAACCATTAATTTTTATCTGATGCAAATGCTGTTTATTTTACACGCAAAACACCGCCGGTATCTGCACTTGTAGCAAGAGCTGCATATTTGGCAAGATAACCTTTAGTTGCTTTGGGAGGCGGGGGAACAAATTTTGCCTTGCGTTCAGCGATGACCTCTTCGGGAACATTCAAAGTGATCGAACGGTTGGGAATGTCAATGGAAATCGAATCGCCGGGTTCAACATAAGCAATAAGTCCGCCGTTTGCAGCTTCCGGACTGATATGTCCGATACATGCACCGTGTGTGCCGCCGGAGAAACGGCCGTCGGTGATGAGAGCGACGCTTTCGCCCAGACCTCTGCCCATGATGTAACTTGTGGGAGCGAGCATTTCCTGCATACCGGGGCCGCCTTTCGGACCTTCATAGCGGATAACGACGACGTCGCCTGCTTTAACTTTGCCGTCAAGGATACCTTCGCAGGCTTCTTCCTGACTTTCAAAAATGACAGCAGGGCCGGTATGAGTAAGCATTTTCTGTGCGACGCCTGCGGCTTTGACTACGCAGCCGTTTTCAGCGAGGTTGCCGAAAAGGATTGCAAGGCCGCCTTTTTTGCTGTAAGCATTTTCGAGGGGGCGGATAACAGTTCCGTCGACATCTTTGGCTTCAGAAAGGACTTCCCCGATGGTTTTGCCGGAAACGGTGAGAGCGTCGAGGTGGACGAGTCCGGGGATTTTTGCAACTTCTTTAAGAATTGCCATAACGCCGCCTGCGGGATGAACGTCTTCGACCATGTGAAATTCGCTGGATGGAGAAATTTTGGCGATATTGGGAGTCATGCCGGAAATTTCATCCAGCTTCTGAAGGTCAAGTTTGACGCCTGCTTCAGTAGCGACAGCGAGAGTATGAAGAACGGTATTTGAACTTCCGCCCATTGCCATATCCAGAACGAGAGCGTTGTGGAAAGATTTTTCAGTAGCGAAAGTTTTGGCAGTGGGAGCGTTTTCCATTTTGGCAAGTTCGACGGCACGGCGTGCGGCTTTCTTCCAGAATTCAATACGTTCCTCAGTTTCAGCACCGATACTGCCGTTGCCGGGGAGAGCGATACCGAGAGCTTCACAGAGGCAGTTCATACTGTTGGCGGTGAACATGCCGGAGCATGAACCTGCACCGGGACAGGCGGAACATTCAAGCTGTGCTAGATCGGCTTCGGACATAGTTCCGGCACGATTGGCTGCAACGCCTTCAAAAATGGTAATAAGGTCGGTTCCGCGGAGTTTGCCGTACTGATCGACACCGGCTTTCATCGGGCCGCCGGAAGCGAAAATAGTGGGAATATCCAAACGCATTGCACCCATGAGCATACCGGGAACGATTTTGTCGCAGTTGGGGATGCAGATCATGGCGTCAAAGGGATGGGCGGAACCCATACTTTCAACGGAGTCGGCGATGATTTCACGGCTGGGGAGAGAATATTTCATACCGGTATGTCCCATAGCGATACCGTCGCAGACAGCGATGGTATTGAATTCATAGGGAACGCCGCCGGCTTTGCGGATCTCTTCGCAGATGATCTGACCGACTTTCTGCAAATGGCAGTGTCCGGGGACGATATTGGTGTAGGAATTGCAAACACCGATGAAAGGTTTTTTGATGTCTTCGGCTTTAATCCCGGTCGCCATCATCAAGCCGCGGTGCGGTGCGCGTTCAAGACCGGATTTCATTGCATCACTTCTCATAATGTATCTCCTTTTTTTTGCTGAGAATTGAAAAATATCAGTATTTATTATAATATATACGCATTTTTCAATAAAAGCAACTTGAAAGTTGTTAATATTCCGATTATATTATTGTATGATAAAGTAACAATAATAAAAATAAGGTATAGGAGTATGTTTGAAAATTTAAGCGATAAGCTCCACGATGTGTTCCGTACACTGCGTGGAACTAATACTATCACGGAGAAGAATATCTCCGACGCTCTCGCCGAAATACGCATCGCTCTGCTCGAAGCTGATGTCAATGTTGAGGTTGCAAGAGATTTCGTCGAGTCGGTTAAAATCGCAAGTTTGGGAGCTCAAGTTACCAAAAGCGTTACCCCGGCTCAGCAGTTGATCAAAATTATCAACGACCACCTCGTTGAACTGCTCGGCAGCGGCGTGGCTGAAATCGATTTAAGCAAAAAACCGACCGTCATCATGATGGTCGGTCTGCACGGTTCAGGCAAAACTACCACGTCCGCAAAACTTGCACGGCACATCAAACTCTTTAATAACAAGAAAGTTATGATGGTCGCCGCCGACGTTTACCGCCCCGCCGCCATCGACCAGTTGGAAATCCTCGGCAAAGAGATCGGTGTCCCCGTCTACGCCGAACGCACCAGCGTCAATCTGCCCGCCATCGTCAAAAATGCAGTCCAGCAGGCCTCTGCACAGCAAATGGATGTGGTCATCGTCGATACAGCCGGACGCTTGCAGATAGATGATGTTATGATTCAGGAGCTTATCCGTCTGCAGCAGACGGTTTTTGCTGATGAAGTCCTGCTCATCGCCGACTCCGCTCTCGGTCAGGAGGC
>JAZRBX010000330.1:0-9948 GCA_045635285.1 Victivallaceae bacterium | reverse complement strand
CATGATGACGACCGAGTGCACCGACTCCGATAACACCGACTTTGATTTTTCCGGACATAAAAAACTCCTGAATTTTGTTTGTTCGTACGTTCCGGTGATTACAAAAAACTCCGGAAACGCCTGTTAATACTGATTTTCATTGTAATATACACTTTTTTTTCAAAAAATACAGCTTTTTTTTATATTTTTTTTGAAATCTCTTGTCTTTACTGTATATTTATTATAATACAATGTTTTTTCAACACAGAACAAGGAGCAATCATGAGCAAGTACAAATACAAAAGAGTCCTTCTCAAAATCAGCGGAGAATCCCTGAAAGGCGCCGAAACTTTCGGCTATGACGGCAGCGCAGTCGAAGCAATCGTCAACAAAATCAAACAGGTAATCGACAACGGTATGGAAGTCGCTCTCGTCTGCGGCGCAGGCAATATCTGGCGCGGCGTAACCGGTGCCGCCGGCGGCATGGACAGAGTCAATGCCGATTATATGGGTATGCTCGGTACTGTTATGAATGCTCTCTGTCTGCGGGATTTTTTCAACCGTGCCGGACTTGATGCCGTCGTTCAATGCAGCGTTCCCATGCCCCCCATCGCCAAAGGAATCGACCGCATCGAAGCCAATAAAGCTCTTGAAGCAGGCAAAGTCGTAATTTTCGCAGGCGGTACCGGATGTCCTTTTTTCACCACCGACACCACCGCAGTATTGCGTGCGCTTGAAAATGATTGCGAAGCCGTCCTGAAAGCCACCAAAGTCGACGGCATTTACAGTGCAGACCCCTTTAAGTTCCCTGATGCAGAACGATTTACAGAAATCTCCTTTGACGAAGCCATCTCCCGCCGCCTCAAAGTCATGGATACAAGTGCATTCTCCATGTGCCGCGACAACAATCTGCCGATCATCGTTTTCAACTTCGCTGATGCAGAAGGACTGGATGCGATCCTCCGCGGCGACAACAGCGCAGGCACCGTCGTCTGCTGAAAGGATTTTTAAATGATACATCCGACCGCAGTTATCTCCCCCGAAGCTAAACTCGGAAAAAATGTCGAAATCGGCCCCTACGCCGTGATCGAAGACAATGTCGAAATCGGCGACGGCGCTTTCATCGACTGCCATGTCAAAATCTGCCGCTACACCACCATTGGCAAAAACGCACGGATTTACATGGGCTCACTCGTCGGTGAAGAGCCGCAGGACCACCGCATGGTGCCGGGTATGCGTTCATACACCAAAATCGGCGATAACGCCATTCTGCGTGAATATGTTACCGTCCACCGCTCCCCCTTTGAAGACGGTTTAACTTCTGTCGGCGACGGAACTTTGCTCATGGCTTTCGTTCATGTCGGCCATGATGCCCGCATCGGCAAAAATGTTACCTGTGCCAACCATACCGCAATTTCAGGTCATGTGCAAATCGGCGACGGCGCAGTGCTTTCGGGATACATCATGGTGCATCAGTTCTGCCGCATCGGTGAACTTGCCATGATTTCCCCCGGATTGAAAGTCCGTCAGGACGCCCCGCCGTTCACACTCATTTCCGAAAAAGGCTGTGTCTACGGCCCGAATGTCGTCGGTTTGCGCCGTGCAGGGATGAGTTCCGAGGAGCGTTCCGCCATCAAAAAAACCATCAAAACATTCTTCTTCAAAGGTCTGAATGTTTCAAATGCGAAAAAAGAGATGCAGAAAGCCGATTTCAAAAATCAATACACCGACCATTTCTGCAAATTCATGACCTCAAATGAACGGGGTATCCTCCCCCCTGACCCCGAAATGCTCGCTATCGGGACCAGAGTTCACATGGAAGATGATGAAAATTAAAGGATAGTATTATGAAGTTGAAATTTTTACTTTTTGCCGCCGTGGCGATGTTCCTTTGCACAGGATGTGTAACAACTTACTCCGGAACGATTTCAAGGTTCCCCGAAAAAACAAGTTTTGAGCCGATCCCCGATGCAAAACTCAAACTCGAAGTCGTCGGCAACCGCAACCTTGTCTCCGGTATTGATGACAGTATAACTTTGCGTCTAACCAATGTCGGCAAAAACACCATCCGTATCGAAGAATGGTACATGAAAGAAGCCGACAACTTCATTGTTTATTATCAGCCGTGGAAACCCAATACGAAAGAACCCGATCCCATGGCATGGGATGTTATTTATCCCGTAACATTGGACCGTCCCAAGCGTTATCCGCTGGATATGTCGCCGGGTGTCAATGTGCTTGTCCGTTTCGGACTGCCGTTTCTCGACGGCTTGAAAGTTACCCCCGGCAAAGAACGCAGGTTTTTCCTGCGTGCCACTTTGAGTTTGAAAACCGTCAAGGCGGAAACAGATGTTTTCGCTATTTCACTGCTTTAAAAAAAGGATTTGAAAAAAATGTTTCCAGAAACCGAAAATTCCCTGCTGGTGATCGTCGATGTCCAGCAGAAACTTATGAACGTAATGAGCAACAGCAGTGCATGCCTTGCCAAAGTCAAACTGCTCGCAAATTCCCTCGCCCTCATGGATGTCCCCTGCATCGTTACCGAACAGTATCCGAAAGGTCTGGGCCCGACCGTCGATGAAATCAAATCCGTCCTCAAAGATACAACTCCTTTTGTGGAAAAATCAGCATTTTCATGCTGCGGTGCGGACGACTTCAATGAAAAAGTCAGAGAATTCGACCGCAAAAATATCATCCTCTGCGGCGTCGAAAGCCATGTCTGCGTCCTGCAAACCGCCATCGAACTCAAAAACAAAGGTTTCAATGTTTATCTTGCCGCCGATGCAGCAAGTTCCCGCAATGAAAATGACAAAGCATACGCTCTGGATTTCCTCCGTCAGTCGGACATTTTCGTTTTAAGCACAGAATCATTGATATTCGCACTTTTGAAAAACTCGAAACATCCCGCATTCAAAGCGGTAAGTGCTTTATTGAAATAAATTTACAATAACAGGAGATATTAAAATTATGTGGAATGAAGAAAGTTTTTTGCAGGATTTTGAAAAATATTTCGGCCGCAAAGCCGCCGTTCTTGCCAAAGCCCCCGGCCGTCTGGAAATCCTCGGCAACCACACCGACTACAATGAAGGTTTCGTCATGAGCTGCGCCGTCGGTTTCGGAGTTACCATCGCCATCGCCGAAAACGGTCTTGACCATTGCCGTGTCCGCAATCCTGAATTTGCAGGAGATGCAGAGGGCATCATTGATTTGAACAATGTCGGTGAAGCAGTGCCGGGCGACTGGATGAATTATATCCGCGGCGTCATCACCGAACTTGCCAAACGCAATATTTTCATCAAACCTTTTGACGCTCTGGTAAAAAGTGATCTGCCCGTCGCCTCCGGCATGAGCAGTTCCGCCGCATTGGAAGTCGGTTTCAGCTTTGCATTCAAAGAACTTTTCAACATCGAACTTGCCAATGAGGAATGGGCAAGGATCGGTCAGGCCGTCGAAAATGTTTATCTCGGCTTGAAAACCGGTCTGCTCGATCAGTTCAGCTCCATTTTCGGTCAGAAAAACGCCCTCATCCTCTCCGATTTCCGCACTGTCGAAGTCCTCCGCACCGTGCCGCTGCCCGAAGGTTATGTACTCGTCGTCGCCAACTCCATGATCAAACACAACCTTGTCGATTCCGAATACAACAGCCGCCGCGAAGAATGCGAAAGCGCCGCCGCCAAAATCAGCGCAGTCCATCCCGAAATCAAAACTCTGCGTGATGTTTCCCCCGAACTCCTCGAAGCAAATAAAGACCGCTTGACCATGCTCGAATACAAACGGGCAAAACATGTCGTCGGCGAATGCGACCGCGTCAAAAAAGCCGTCGATATGCTCGGCAAAGGCGATATTGAATCTTTCGGCAAACTGCTTTTTGCCTCACAGGAGTCCAGCTGCAATAATTTTGAAAACAGCACCGTCGAACTTGATTATCTCGTTGAACTCGCCAAAACCATCCCCGGCTGCCTCGGTGCCAGACTTTCCGGCGGAGGCTTCGGCGGCATTACCATCCACCTCGTTCACGAAAGTGCCAAAGACACCTACATGAAAGCCATCCGTGAAGCCTACAAACTTCAAACCAATGTCGATCCGCAAATCCTCGCCTGTGAAGTCGGTCAGGGTGCCCGTGCAGTAAAACTTTGAGGTCAGAAATGAAATCATTTGTTAAATTTTTTCCGCTTTTGATTATTGTTGTCATGCTCTGCGGATGCTCTTTCAAAGAGGTTCGCACCAATCTTGAAAACTCACAGAAACTCCGCGTCGGCATGACCAAAGAGCAAGTTCTGGATATTATGGGCGAACCGCTGCGTGATCTTCAGTTCCATGAAGAAAATGTCTGGTACTACTTCGTCCGTATCAACTGGTACGACGGACTTTATACCAGAGATGAATGTATGCCGCTCGTCTTTGAAAATGACAAACTTGCAGGATGGGGCAATGAATACAAAGCCCGCATGGACAATGTCGCGCCCAAAAAACCATTCATCGCTCCCGAACAGAAATAAATGGCAAAATCATCCGTTTTAAATATCCTCAAAAGTTCTATCGGAGTATCTCTGGCAACTCTGCTCAGCCGCATACTCGGTCTGGTGCGTACCATGCTCGAAGCCGCTGTACTCGGCGGTGAGGGGATAGCCAGTCAATGGGGACTGGCTGTCGTTTTTCCGAATATTTTCCGCCGCCTGCTCGGAGAAGGGGCTCTCGGAACTGCCCTCATCCCGCTGATAAGCAATGCCGAAAGCGAAGAGGCCAAAGCCGTCGTCCGCCGCAAACTCGGTGTGATTTTCACCGTTCTCGGTGCAATATTGATAATCATTGTCATTTCAGTTACCCTGTTTGCCGTTTTCTGCGGAAATTTATTCAGCAAAGAGTACATCCGCAATGCTTTTGCATTGCTGCCGTATCTGATGCCTTACGCATTTTTCATCTGTCTTATCGGTGTCGGCGGAGCATGTTTGAGTACCAAAAGAGTTTTTTTCCTGCCGGCACTGGCGGGGCTGTTGTTGAATATTTTTATAATTTCAACTCTGGCGTATTTCCAATACAGAGAAACTCCGGATATTCAATATGTTCTGCACCAGCTCTCTTGGGCGATACTGCTTTCCGGAGTCATCCAGCTCGCAATCATCGGTTATCTCATGCACAGAAACGGAATTTTTCCGGATTTTTCATTTGCAAGTTTCAGAGAGAACAGAGGGGTTCTGCTTGAACTCTGGCAGCTTGCTCTGCCGGGGCTGATCGCCGGAGCCGCTCTGCAATGCAGTTTGATGACCGACAGGCTGATCGCAGTATTTGTCAGCGAAAGCGCACTGCCTGCCCTGACATATTCGGAAAGAATCGTTTATCTGCCGGTCGGGGTTTTCGCTCTGGCGGTGGGGTCGGTGCTTATGGCGGACATGTCCCGTGCGGCAGAATCGAACAACATGGATGAGCTGCTGGAAGATTTGCAATTCAGTCTGCGGCATGTGATTTTCTGTTGTGTACCTATGAGTATTTTTGTGATATTTTTCAGGATCGAACTTATTGAAGCACTTTTTTTGAGAGGCAGATTTACGATCCATGATATGGCAGAAACCTCATGGGCAATGCTTTTTTACTGTATGGGCATACCGTTTTTCTGTCTGGTCAAAGTTTTAACTCCAGCCTTTTTCGCCCGCAAAGATATGAAAACTCCGATGAAAATCTCCATGGTCTGTATCGCTTTCAATCTGATAATGAATATAATTCTGGTATTTCCGATGAAACAGGGAGGTCTTGCACTGGCAACGGTGCTTTCAAGCGTACTCAACAATGCACTTTTGCTGATACTGCTCCACAGAAACAATTTCAAATTGAACTGGCACGAACTCGGCGTAACCTTTGCAAAAACCTGTATTGCAGGAGCAGCGGCGACGGCAGCTGCATTTACGGCAAATAAATTCATAAGTGCCCTGCCGCAGAATTTTTCAGGCAGACTTACAATGGTTTGTATTCTCATGGCGATTTTCGGTCTGACATTTTTTGCGATCGGATTCATCATCCGCACGCAGGAGGTCAGAGAATTTACAAGTCTGCTCAAACGGAGAGGCAAAAAAAGTTGAATATTCCGCACAACATCATGCGAAAAGCAGGCGAAGCTGTTGTAAATTACGGTATGATCAAAGAAAATGACCGTATTTTCATCGGGCTTTCAGGCGGCAAAGACAGTTTTGTACTCGCTCATGTTCTGTTTGAATTGCAGAAAAAAGCTCCTGTTGATTTTGAACTTGTATGCGGTACATTCGACCCCTCTTTTCCCGGATTCGGCACGGAAAAAATCGCAGAATATGCCAAATCGCAAAACTGGAAATTCCACTCCGTCAAAATGGATATTCCTTCGATTATTGAAGAAAAAAAATTCACCGATGCCCCCTGTGTTCTCTGTTCCCGTCTGCGCAGAGGTCATTTATACAAACTTATGGATGAATTGAAATGCAATAAACTTGCCCTCGGTCATCACGCTGATGATGCCATTGTATCATTTTTCATGTCTTATTTCAGAGGGCACGGCCTGACCACTATGGGACCGAATGTTCCCGCTCTCGAAGATAAACGCATAATCCGTCCGCTTATCCTCGTTCCGGAATCTGATATTGCCGATTTTGCCGCCGCCGCAGAACTGCCGGTATGCGGCACATGTATCTACAAACAGTACCTTGACGAATCCGGCGACCGGGCATTTTTCCGTCAAATCCTGTCGCAAGTCGAAAAAAAGATACCATCTTTCCGCTCTCTCGCCCTGAAGTCAATGGGCAAAGTAGAATCAGATTATCTGTTTGTCAAAGAAAAATAATTTTTGCACAATTTGTGCTTTTTTATTTGAAATAATCTTTATAAAGTGTATCTTCTATTTATACTGAATAAAAAGAAAGGACTTTTATGAAAAAATTACTGTTTTTTCTCGCCGCCGCATTTTTAAGCGGATGCACCACCGTAAATACCGACAATGCCAAACGCCTCAATGCAGTTCACAGCATCGTCTGCTCCGTCCCCGACAACGTTGTGCTCGGCTACTTCGGCTGGCCGTCAGTTGCAAAACTCAAAGACGGCACGATCGTCGCCGCCGCCTCCGGATTCCGTGCCACTCACATCTGTGCATGCGGCAAAAGCGTCCTTTTCACCAGCAAAGACAACGGCGAAACATGGGATGCAGGACAAATCATCAATGATTCCGTCGCCGATGACCGCGATACAGGACTGCTGGAACTTGCCGACGGCAGACTGCTTCTGACATGGTTCGCCTCGGACATCCGTGTTTACATCAATGAGAAAAACAGAAAATATTATGAACCGACCTTTCCCGTTCTTGAAACTCTGGATGAAAAAGAGATCGCCGCCAATATCGGTTCTTTCATCCGCTTCCGCAATCCCGACGGCACATGGTCCAAGCGCCAACAAGTTCTCGCATCTGCTCCTCATGGTCCGATCCAGCTCAAAAACGGCAATATTTTCTATCTCGGTTCACGCTTCGGCAGAGAAAATGCCGACGGTTCCATCAATTACAAAATGGGCGACAGCCGTGCGATTTGTGCGATAAAAAGTTCCGACGGCGGCAAAACATGGCAGACTTTGTCAGTTTTCGGCGAAAATACCCGTCTTTGCGAACCGCATGCCATTGAACTTGATGACGGCTCCATCATCGGACATTTGAGAGAGGACAAAACCTTTTCGATCCAACAGGTCATAAGCACTGACGGCGGCAAAACATGGAGCAAACCGCAGCATCTGGCTTTCGGTTCACCTCCGCACCTTATGCGTCATTCAAGCGGTGTGCTGATTTGTTCATACGGCTGGCGCAGAGCCGGATATGGTCAGAGAGTCATGTTTTCGACCGACAACGGTAAAACATGGAGCACCGACTGGATCATCCGTGATGACGGTGAAAACTATGACCTTGGTTATCCCTGCACCATTGAACTCGATGACGGTTCATTGCTGACGGTTTACTATCAGCATCTGCCCGGACGCAAACATGCCGCAATCCTTGCCTCCAAATGGCGTCTTCCCGATCTCGGACAGAAAAAATAAGGTAATAAAATGAAAAGAATTTTTTTAATTACTCTGTTTCTCGGAACATTTCTTACTGCATTCGGCGCATTTGAGTACAAAACGGGTTCTTTTGAGTTTGCTCCCAACAAAAAAGGATATATCTTTTTTCCGGAAAATTACACTCCCGGCATGAAATGCAAATTCATCCTTTTCATGCACGGCAGAGGATATAAGCCAGGCAATCCCGGCAACTTCGGTCAACCGCCGTTTACAAACTTCCGCCAAATGTGTTCAGATAAAGGCTACATCGTGGCAGTGCCGCAGGCTCATGCCCGCTGGTTCAATGATATAAATGAAGTAGAGGTTGATGAAATGCTTGATTTTCTGCGTAAAAAACTGCAAATGCCGCTGAAACGCTTTCATGTCATGGGCGGCTCAATGGGAGGTCATGCAGCTTTGATGTATGCCGGCAAAAATTCTGAAAAAGTCATCTCCGTATGCGACTTTTTCGGCGGTGTAAATGTTTTTAAACTTGCCGGAGATGAACGGTTCCGTAAAAATCTTTCCGATGTCTACGGAGGCAGTGTCGAAACGAAAAAATCTTACTATAATTCCAGAAATGCCGTAAATTATGCAAGTGTTTATGCCACTTTGCCCATGCTCATTATTCATGGTGTCAAAGATGTTTTAGTACCCATTGAACACTCCCGTGAACTTGTCGGGGCAATCAGAAAAATCGACGGCTCAAACCTCAAATATATTGAAGATCCGGCAGGAGGCCATACCAATGAAATCATAAGGGGCAAAGAACAGCTCGTCTTTGACTTTTTTGCCGCCGCAGAAAAATCAAATCCGTAATAACAGGGAGAAAAAATATGAAAAAACTTCTGCTTTTGTCCGTTTTTTTGCTGACAATCTCCGGCATTGCCGCCGCCGAACTTAAAACAGGGACTTTTGCTTTCGGAAACGGGCATAAAGGATTTATCCAGCTGCCTGAAAATTATGTGAAGGGCAAACCGTACAAATTCATCCTCTTTTTCCACGGCAGAGGCGGCATCCCCGGCACAGGTGCAAATTTCAGCTCCGAACCTTTTGCTGAATTCCGCAAAATGTGCAGTGAAAAAGGCTATATCGTCGCAGTCCCTCCGCATCAGGCAAAATGGTTTAACCTTGAATGTGAAAAAATCACAGAAGAAATGCTTGATCATCTTGCCGCAGAACTTGACCTTGATCTCTCACGCATTTATGTTATGGGCTGTTCCATGGGCGGTATGACAACTTTGATCTATGCGGCAGAAAATTCCGAAAAAGTCATCGCCGCATGTGATATTTTCGGCGTTGCCGATGTTATCGCCATGAGCCGTACAAAACACAAGGCGGGTATCGCCCCTTCATTCGGCGGAGAATATGAGGATAATCCGCCCATGTATGAATCCCGTCAGGCAATGAATCATGTCGGAATCCTTGCCAAAGTTCCGCTTATTATCCTGCACGGCGACAAGGATGATATCGTCCCGGTATTCCACTCCCGCAATCTTGCTGGTGCTCTTGAAAAAGCAGGAGCAAAAAATTTCAAATACATCGAGGTCCCCGGCATCTCTCATCAAAATCTGATAATCAAAGGACTGGAAAAAGAAGTCTTTGATTTTTTTGAAAAATATTAAAACGATTTATGAAACAAAAGGATTTAAAATGAACAAAATTTTATTCGCAATCATCACCGCTTCAGTTCTCTGCTGTACCGGCTGTCGCTGCCTTTTCCGCCCCGTAAGCAATGAAGAGGTCCTCGTTGAAGGCTTGAAATCAGACGCTTACTGGACAGCCATCCACGCCGCAGAGTATCTCATTGACCTCAAAGTGCGCCACGACAAAGTCGCAGAATTCATTGATGAAAAAACTCCCGTCAGCAGCAATGAAACTTACGACCGTATCGGACTTTGGAGAGTAACAGCTCTCGCATTCAAGGAG
>JAZRBX010000329.1:0-2535 GCA_045635285.1 Victivallaceae bacterium | reverse complement strand
TATTACGCCAGTGATTACTTTGAACAGATGTATGAATGTGCTGAAAAACTTATTGAGAAAAAACTTGCTTACGTCTGTGAACTTACTCCCGAAGAATTTGAAGAATACCGCGGAAATTCAGAACGTCCGGGAACTGAACCTCCGGGCAGATTCAATTCTGTTGAATACAATCTTGATCTTTTCCGCCGTATGCGTGCAGGTGAATTTGAGGACGGAGCCAAAGTTCTGCGTGCCAGAATCGATATGACTTCTCCCAATATTCACATGCGCGACCCCGTTTTGTACCGCATCCGCCGTATCGATCATTTCCGTCAGGGCAACAAATGGTGCATCTATCCGATGTATGACTTTGCTCACTGTCTGGAAGATGCTTTTGAAGGAGTTACCCACTCTTTCTGCACATTGGAATTTGAAATCCACCGTCCGCTGTACGATTGGGTTTTGAATAATCTTGACTTCCCGAATCCTCCTCACCAGTACGAATTTTCGCGTTTGAATCTCTCCCATACCGTGATGAGCAAACGCAAACTTCTCCAGCTGGTCAAGGAAAAACATGTCCGCAACTGGGATGATCCCCGTATGCCGACTGTCTGCGGTATGCGCCGCAGAGGTGTGCCTGCATCCGCTTTGCGTAATTTTGTCAAAGGGCTCGGCATTACCAAATTCAACGGTTTGACTGACGTGGCGGTTTTTGAATATGCTATCCGTGAAGAGTTGAACAAAACCTCTCCCCGCTATCTCGGCGTGCTCAATCCTTTGAAAGTTACCATTACCAATATGGCTGATGATTTCTGCGATGAACTTGACGCAGTGAACAATCCCGAAGATCCCTCCGCAGGTTCACGCAAAATCCCGTTCTGCAAGGAACTTTATATCGACAGAAATGACTTTATGATCGAACCTGTCAAAGGTTACTTCCGTTTGAGCCCCGGCAAAGAGGTCCGTCTGCGTTACGGCTATTTCATCAAATGCAAAGATTATATAACTGATGAAAACGGCGAAGTTATCGAACTCAAATGTACCTACGATCCTGAAACAAGAGGCGGCAACGCTCCCGACGGCCGCAAGGTCAAAGGCACGATCCATTGGGTTTCCGCAAGACATTGTATCGAAGCTGAAGTCCGTTTGTATGACCGCCTGTTTACTGTTGAACAACCGGGTATGGGCGATGAAGATTTCCTGACCCAGATGAATCCTGATTCAGAGATCATCGGCAAATGTCTGATTGAACCTGCTCTCGGCAATGCCAAAGCCGGCGACAGAGTTCAGTTTGAGCGTGTCGGATATTTCTGCTGCGATCCTGATTCTACTGCGGAAAAACTGGTATTCAACCGTACCGTCAGTTTGAAAGATTCATGGGCGAAGAAGAAATAATAAATTTTTTCAGGAAAAATGATATTTAAAATTTTCCTTGCCATCCTTGAAACATTTGTAATGTTCGGGATAGGTGCATGGCTTTATCATCGGAAATGGTTTAATGAAGAGTCATCCGCACATCTATCAAAGATCGTGCTGGATGTATTCTTCCCGTTTCTGACTTTTGCCACAATTACAACTCAATTCAGCAAAAAAGATTTCAATGAACTGTGGATTATGCCGGTTGCAGGTTTCGCTCTGATGTTTGCAGGATTTCTTTTCGGCTGTCTTTTTAAATACGGCATGAAAAACAAAACACCGGAAAGACTCGGTACATTTCATCATATATGTGCTATCAATAACTATGTTTTTCTGCCGATCATCGTGCTGGAAAATATCTATCCTGATTCCAGACATGTAGCGCTGCTGCTGATAATGAATGTCGGTTCGACAGTCGGTTTATGGACACTTGGAATTATTGCATTTCAAGGAAAAACGAGTTTTAAAAATATTCTGAAAAGTGTTTTTTCAATTAATATTCTTGCGGTTATTATTGCTTTGATATGGCTTTTTTCTCCTGTTCCGATACCTGATATATTGAAAAATGTTTCGCTGAAACTCGGTAATATGGCAGTTCCTATGATGCTGATAATCATCGGCGGAGCATTGTACCGTTGTGCCGGAACTATGCTGACAAACAAATTTGATTTGTTCTATCTGAGTTTGGTCAGATTGATAATAATTCCTGTTATTCTGATTTTGATATTGAAATATTTGGTTTTGCAATATTTGCCGATTCCGCAGGATATGATAGAGGTCCTTGCGGTCGTCGCGGTTATGCCTGCGGCATCAAGTTCGGTCATTTTTGCCAAAGAATTCGGCGGTTCAGCAGATTACGCCGGAGCCTCAATCGTTATAACAACATTGCTCTCATTAGCAACAATCCCCTTACTTCTTTACTTCCTTTTCCCGTGAAAGACTTACTTTTCTTTCCGGGTGAAAGAAAAGTAAGACAAAAGAAAGCCATATTCTTTACTTTTCTTTTGAAAAAAGAAAAGTAAAACAAAAGAAAAAAGCATAATTCTTTTGCCTGTTTTTTCCAAAAATAAAAATGGAATTGCTTTTATTTGTAACAATAAAAGTAATCCCGATAGAAGTGTTTAGAAAAAAGGGTACGGG
>JAZRBX010000328.1:0-4847 GCA_045635285.1 Victivallaceae bacterium | reverse complement strand
GATCGGTCAGGATCTTATCCAGCGTTCACTCTCCAGCCGCAATGAAAAAATTGCTATTTCCAGCAGTATCATCTCCGGCTTTTTGTATATGGCCATCGCTCTCGTGCCGATCACCATCGGTTTTGCCGCCCGTATCGTGCTTGCCAAAAACAATATTACCATTGATACCATGGGCGGTGAAGCGGCTCTGGAAAATCAGGTTCTGCCCCGCATGGCGATCCTTGCACTCGGCAATATGCATCCGATTTTGCTTACACTCTTTTTGAGTGCATTGATTTCCGCCATTATGAGTTCTGCTGACAGTTCACTGCTTGCGGCATCATCGCTTTTCACCAACAATGTCATCCGCTCCATCTCTCCCCGCATGTCGGATGAGAAACTTCTCATTGTAACCCGTATCATGACGGTTGTACTGCTGGTGCTTGCAACTTATATTGCCTTAAGCGTCCAGAGTATCTATTCGCTGATGAAAAACTGCTGGGCATCACAGCTGGTAATTGTTTTCTGGCCCGTCATCATCGGCTTGTACTTCAAAAAAGCAAGCAAAAATTCCTGCTGGGCATGTATGGCGGTATCCACTCTGGTATGGATCACTTACTGCTTCATCGGTGCAGTCGGCATTGACGGGACATTTACCGAAATCATGGGCAGTGATGAATTTGATGTTGTACTGACCAACGGTGCTGTTTACGGATTTATTGCCGGGGTTATCGCTTTCTTTGCAAGTTACATCGGCGAACGCATCTCCGACCGTCTGACCGGACGCAATAAAGAAGAAGAGGAAGTTTAATGCCGCAGAAATTTACGCTCGGCATTGATGATGAAAATAAAATCATTGCCGAATGTATCCGTATTCTGGATAATCACGGAGTAATTCTCATCCCTACAGAAACAGTTTACGGTCTTGTCTGCCGCTTTGAAGACAGTGCTGCAGAAGAAAAAATATACCGTCTGAAACACCGGCCCGCAGAAAAAAGACTCTCCGTCTTTGTCAGCGATATTGCAAAACTTGCCGCATACGATGTCAAACAGAATCAACTGACAGCGGCTCTTGCTGCCGAATATTGCCCGGGAGCAATCACGATCATAGCAGCAAGAGGTGAAAATTCTTCTCTCGGCTTCCGCATTCCGGCTCACGATTTTGTGCTTAAACTCCTGCAGAATATTGATTATCCGCTTTCAAGCACCAGCGCAAACCGTTCAGGCATGCCGAATGTTCTCTCCGTTGCTGAAGCGATTGCCGAATTGAACGGCGAAGTCGATCTCGCAATCGACGGCGGCAATATTTCTCCGGACGCTCTCGCCTCCACTGTCGTTGACGGCAGAAACAGCAAGGCTGTCATTTTGCGGCAGGGAGCTTTAATAATCAATGACAAATTTCTCTGAAAAATTTGAAAATTTCAATTCCTGCTGTATAGTAAACAAAAGTTTATACAGGAACTGCAAATGAATGAAATGAAAAAAATCCTTATCGTAGACGATGAAATAAATACCAGACATGCTCTGGTACGCTATCTTCGCAGCCGTTTCGCCATTGATGAAGCGGAAGACGGAGAGGCCGCCATACGCCAATTGCAGAAAAATGATTACGATCTCGTGCTTACCGACCTTCGTATGCCCGGAGTTGACGGTATCGGCGTTCTCGATGCGGCATTGAGCAAAGCCAATGCTCCGCAGTGCATCGTTTTCACCGCCTACGGCTCTGTGGAAAAAGCCGTCGAAGCGGTAAAAAAAGGTGCTTTCGATTTTCTTACCAAACCTGTAAAACTTGATAAACTTGAAGCAGTTATTGCCAATGCGCTGACTTCTGCACCTCAATCTCAAACAAGTGCGAAAAATATACCGCAAAAAACGCAATCCCTTTACAATTCCGATGCCATGCGTAAATTGTATGACACCATCGCCACAGTCGCTCCAAGCCGCACCACAGTTCTGATAACCGGCGAAAGCGGCAGCGGCAAAGAAGTTGCCGCCAAAACTCTGCATAAACTTTCACAGCGCAAAGGCCTTTTTGTTCCCGTCCATTGTGCCGCCCTCCCCGAAAACTTGCTTGAAAGCGAACTTTTCGGCCATGAAAAAGGTGCATTCACCGGTGCAACAGATATGCGTAAGGGCCGTTTTGAATTATCTGACGGAGGAACTTTGTTCCTTGATGAAATAGGCGAAATCCCGCTGTCAACACAGGTCAAACTGCTCCGTGTGCTGGAAACAAAAACTTTTGAACGCATAGGTTCGGCTGAATCAATCAAATGCGACACCCGCCTCATCGCCGCAACCAATCAGGATTTGAAAAAAATGGTGGAGGATGGTACTTTCCGTGAAGATCTCTATTACAGATTGAATGTGGTAAATCTTGAAATACCTCCGCTTCGCGAACACAGAGAGGACATTGAACAGCTTGCACAGCGTTTTGCCGCTGAATTTGCCGCCGAAAACGGCAAAGCAACACCATCTTTTACCGACGACGCCATGCAGAAGTTGAAAAATTATGATTTCCCCGGCAATATCAGAGAGTTGCGCAACTGTATCGAAAGGCTGATAGTTTTCAACAATTCTCCGGAAATAACTCTCGATGACCTCCCGGAAAATATCCGCAATTTCACCCCCTGCAGAACGGAAACAAAACTTCTTACCAACTCTGAACCCAAAAAACTCGTTTCCGATAATATCAACGAACAGCAGCATGCCCTGATTCTCAAAGTTCTGGAAGAATGCGGCAACAACCGCACTCTCGCCGCAGAGAAACTCGGTATCAGCCGCCGTACCTTGCAACGCAGATTAAAAGAATATGGAATCAATGAATAATCTCCTCCGAAATTATCCCGATCACAAACAGATTTTCCGCAGAAACTTCACCGTCCGTTACAGCGAAGTCAATAAATTCGGCATAATCAAACTCCAGTCAGTTTTCGATTATCTCCAGCAAACCGCCGCCGAACATGCCAATGCACTCGGCTGCGGAATGCACAATCTCTACAAACTGGGCATGATGTGGGTTCTTTCCAAAATGAGCGTCCGCATTTACGGTTCATTCCGTCCTGAACAGAAAATCACCATCTGCACTTATCCAAGTGGGGTCGAAAGACTTTTTTTCCGCCGTGAATTTGAGATTTCAGACGCCGAAACCAATGAGGTCCTGCTTCATTCTTCAAGTTACTGGCTTTTGCTGGATGCAGAAAAACTCCGTCCGCTGCGCCGTGATGTCCTCAAAGACAAAGCATTGGAAAATCCTGATTTACCAATTTTCATCCCGGAATTTCCCGCCGCACCGGATTTCAATGACATGCAGATAATCTCTTCCACCCCTGTCAGATTTTCACAGATGGACATCAATCAGCATCTCAATAATTCGCAATATGCCGCTTTGACCGAAGATGCGATTTTTGAAAAAATGCAGTCTGAATTCACCGTCAAAGAGATAAATGTCTCATTTCTGCAAGCCCAGAAGTACCCCGATGTCATTACCAATACCATTGAAATCAAAGAGTCGGGCGACTTCAATCTGATCAGTTCAAACGCAGAAAAAAACTGCACAGTTTTCACAGCTTACGGCAAATTGCAATGATTTTTCAAAAAAATTAGCCGCATTTAATCTTAAAACATTTGCAATTCTTCCTTTTGAGTGTATATTTTTCCAAAATAAGTTCAGCATAAGGAAATTTTTTATGAAAATATCCAGCAGTTTGGAAGACTATATCGAAGTTATTTCCGAAATTATTGAAGAAAACGGCCATGCTCACACCAAAGACATCGCAGACAGATTGGGTGTCAAAATGCCGTCCGCAACCAAAGCTCTTCAGAATTTAAGCGAAAAAAAACTTATCGTTTATCAATCCCATACCCCCGTGGAACTCACTCCGCAGGGCGCAGCTATCGGCGCAGTCATCCGACGCCGCCACCGCAGTCTGAAAAAATTTTTCGTCGATGTGATCAGACTCGATGAAGATCACGCCAACCGCGTGGCTTGCGAAATAGAACACGTCATCGGTGAAAAAACTACTTCCAGACTCGCTTATCTCGCAGAAACTATCGCCGATGATCCCTCCTGCGACGAATTGCGCCGCATCATCGCCGAAAATATGCCGAAAATCGGACTCGATGACAACAGCATTCCCATCGCTCTCGCCGAACTCGAAATCGGCGAAAGTGCAGTCATTGATTATACCACCGATAAACTTGCAGGCATCCGCAAATTCGCCGATCTCGGTCTGGTGCGGGGAACATTGCTTACGATGGAGGGACACGCTCCCTTCGGCGATCTGCTCCGTATCCGTGTCATGGGAAGCTCTCTCTCCCTCCGCAAAAAAGAAGCTAAACATATCATGGTCAAAAAAACTTTCTCCCCCAACAATTGATCAGAGGCTCACTATGAAAAAAAATACCGTAAATACCTTCCGCAAAATGAAAGCAGAAGCAAATAAAATCGTAATGATAACAGCTTATGATGCTGTAAGTGCCAAAATTGCCTCCGGTGCAGGTGCAGATTTGCTGCTTGTAGGCGACTCAATGGCAAATGCCATTCTCGGTTATTCCAATACTGTCGCTTTGAGCATAGAAGAATCAATGTTCCATGTGCGATCCGTCCGCCGCGGCGCACCGGATGCGTTCATTATTGCCGATATGCCCTTTATGACATATCAGAATTCTATGGAAAAAGCCCTCGACAACGCCGCTATGTACCTGCAAAAATGCGGTGCCGATGCAGTTAAAATCGAAGGCGGCCTTGACATTCTCCCTGTCATGCGCCGTATGGTCGGCTGCGGTATTCCGGTTATGGCACACATCGGCTTGCTCCCGCAGCACGTCCTGACCTCCGGCGGATACAAATTGAGCGGGAAAACCGAAGA
>JAZRBX010000327.1:0-2770 GCA_045635285.1 Victivallaceae bacterium | reverse complement strand
AGCGGTATCAAAATCGGTCCAGCGTGAAGTTTTATAAAAGCGTTGTTTATTGGCGATCGTCGGCAGAATTCCTTTGGCGGAGGGGATTTCAAGTTCGGGATTCTGACCGAAGCCTGCCATCTGCATGAAGGAGCAGAGTTTTTCTCTGCCGAGTTTGATGCCTTCTTCGATGAAATAGTCATTGCACGATTTTTCGAGGGCGGTAACAGTATCCATGTCGCGATGTCCGCCTGCCCAGTATGAGGTACATTTGATTTGAGCATCATATACTTGTGAGTAGCCGTCGCAGAAAACTGTTTCTTCGGGATTTTTGCCGTTTTCGAGAATGGCGAGAGCGACGAGAACTTTTATGATAGAACCCGGGGTGTAAGTTCCCATAGTTGCACGGGGCAGCAGCGGGGTGGCGGTATCATTTTTAAGGTCGTTGTATTTTTTCCGTACAGTATTCAAATCGTAATCGGGAGAAGAAGCCATAGCGATAACATCGCCGGTATCGGCATCAACGAGAACGAAAGCGCCTTTGTGGTTTTTGAGGATTTCCTGTGCTTTTTTCTGGGCATCGAATTCAATATTGAGGATCAGATGATTGCCGTGGATGGGGGCGATTTCTTCCAGCAATGAATGGTGAACATAGCCGAGGTTATCGACTTGTACGAGAGAGTAACCCGGCTTGCCGCGCAAACCGTGCAGATTGGGTTTGTCGGCGAGAGAAAAGGAGTCAAAAACTTTTTCCAAACCGTCTTTGCCGATCTCATCGGCGATATAATATGAAAAATCTTTGAGGTCGGGGGCGTGGGGTTTTTCCTCTTTGCCTGTATAACCGATAATATGGGACGACCAATTTTTATGCGGATAAAAGCGTTTGGCATTTATGTCGATGGCCCAGCCGTTTTTTGAAGACATATAGTCATTGATTACGGCGCACTCTTTTTCGGTGAGGTCGGAGAAAATTCTTATCGGCAGTCCGGGGGATTGGATGAGGTGGGATTCGATATTTTTGCGGGAGAGGGTATTTTCTCTTTTGAGCAGCCATGACATTTCGAGGATTTCGTCGAAAATTGCATTGATGGTGTTGCTTCTGCCGGGTTTTTTGATTTCATGGATATAGAGCATGAGGTCGAAAAACATTTTGTTGTCGGCGATGATTTTTTTGTCTGCGCTGTAAATTCTGCCTCTTTGTGTGGGAATGCGTATCTTGCGGATGGATTGCCGCTGTATTCTGTTGTCGTATCCTTGAAAATCCGCCTGCATACAGAAAAGTTTGACCGACAGCACAATGGTCAATGCCGTAAAAATCAGCCCGATAAAAAATATCCGCCGTTTGAGATGTTCTTCAACCATTGGTGTGCTCCTTTGCATTTTTGCGGTAAATCCCTACTTCCTGCTCCTGACGGTTTGCCACAAAAAGCGAATCAAATTTCATCTTTTTCTGCATTTTGTCGCCGACAAATATCAGCAATGTCAGAAAAAGATACACAAGTGGAGTGAAAGTTATCATTGCCGCCAACCCAGAAAAAAGATTGCTCCATGAAAAAAACGTGTGCGGCAGTGCAGCAAGAAACAGCAGAATATATCCGGTCCATAAAATCACAGGTGCGAAAATTCCGCCCCGCCACGGAGAAAAACGCCAGATGTCATCACATTTGCTGCTGTAATAAAATACCGATACCATTATGAGAATATTCGGTATATACAGACGGTTGTAAAGCAGCAGATCCACCGCCAATGCCCCCGCAATCGAAAGTACCAGAAGCACATTGCGGTTGAATTTGGCAGTAAGAAAATAAAAAACGCCGAGCCATGTCAGCGGAATATAAAATCCCATATTGCCGATCAGCATTTCCATGACCAGCAGGATAAAAAGTGTAAAGAGCATGAAAAGTATTTTCATTGTATTGTCCTGAAAATCTTTTTGCCCTGACGGGGATCGTAAAAATTCATTTCTGCTTTGTCGAATTCAATATCTGTGCGCCATCCCGGACCGGACATTTCAATATGTTTGGCATAATAAAGATCATTCTCCTTGCCGAAAGAATTTACTTCCAAAGTTCTGATTGGGATGCTTTTTTCCGTCGGCTCTTCGTTGAAAAAATCCGCTTTGAGAGTGAAAAGATATTCCTTGGCGGCATAAATTTTCACCCATTCGGAGTTTTCCTTTGATTTGAGGATGAGAATGCGGCATGGCACCATACGGAGGTTTTCTCCGGGGAGTTCACGGATAAGTTCTCCGTCAAGAAAACTCATGGCAAGGTCGCGGGGAGAAACTCCGATACGCTCCATAATGCCTGATTTTTTACCGTTTTTCTGAACGGCAGTGCTTTGATTCTGAACTCTGCCGACGGTATAACCTTCATCATTGTCAATGATTATCTGGGTAATGGATTTGCCGGGAGTGATGATCGTTGCCATGAAGCAGGGATATTCTTCAACGATTTTGCGGTTGTTTTCTCTGCGGGAGTGAGTTGCGATCCCCTCAAGAATACCGTAGGTCGGGCTGCTGAATTCTGCGGCATTCTGCATTTTTTTCAGGAAAATTTCCGCAGTTAGTTCTTCTGCAAAAGCTGCTGATATGCAGCAAAACAACAGCAAAAGTACAAATTTTTTCATCTTCCCTCCCATTGACAAGTCGGGGTCAATTCTGATTTTTCTTGAGATTTTCGACATCTGCATCGGCAAATTTGATGACTGCATCAAATTTTGCGGCATTGCTTTCATCGGCTTTTACGAGGGTTTTGTGAGCTTCTGAAACGGTTTCAGCGGTATCAAGGGC
>JAZRBX010000326.1:0-1594 GCA_045635285.1 Victivallaceae bacterium | reverse complement strand
AAGTTGGAGTTCACGCAGATAATCCTTATTCAGATAATCTGACGCGCTGATGTTGTCATTGGTTGCCAAAGTGTTCATTTTTTGTTTACCATTTGTTTTATTGAATAACAATGCGATTCGGTTAATATAGCATAATTTTTTTTAACTTGCAAACGGTCAGAAAGATTTTCTTTGCACAACTTGCCGTAAAATCTGAATTTTTTTCTTCAGATGGGGGATTTCATTTTCATTGACTTTTCTCAATTCTTTTTCAGCGGCGTCAAACTGCCGGTTTGAAGTCAAAATCAACGCTTTATAATAATAGTAGATGGATTTTTCCTTTGCCGGACCGTCAATACCCTCTTGAATTGTTTGCAGGGCAAGTTTCATATCATTGGCACGGAGACTTGATGTGATCAAATTCACACCGGCCGCACGGTCTGAATGGTTGCTTTTTATCCAGCCGCGGAAAAATTCTCTGAGCGAATCCTGTGAAGGCTTTCCGTTGTTTTTCGCCTCAATGGCTTTGCCCCATGCGACATGGTCAGCTGCTCTCACATACGCGGGGAGAGAAAACGCAAAGTTAATGCCAAGTGCCAGAACATACGCACTTGTGCAGAGCATAAGGCTTTTTTTTGTGTTCCTTTGAAGAACAACAAAAAAGTAAGCACCACAGAGAAAGAAATAAGGAATCAGATGCAGTCTGTATCTGCCGATGGGTTCCCGCGCAGCGAGGGGAAACGCCAGCAGCAGAATAACAAAAAGAAGCAGACTTTCACGTTTTTTTATTCTCAATAATATAAGAAAAATCCCCGCAAGCGCCAACGGCATGAGCAGTCCCGGACCGGGGAGATATTTGAGGGGAAAAATCCGGTCGCGCAGAAAATAATAATTGATATTTTCAGGGACTTCATGCGCAAGAAAGAACTGAGCCGTCCGCTGCGGCAGACCGAAAATAAAACGCTGCCATGCCTTATCGGACTTCGGAGCAGCCGTATTTGCCGTTTCAGGAGAAACGCCCGCCTTTTCCGCATGAAAAGTCATGGTGTAATTCATCGCCCTGAAAAACGGAAAAAAACTCTGTGAAAAAACAAAATTAAAACAACTTGCCGTCAACCACAGGGCGCATACGCCGCCTGCCAGCAGAAATGCCGCCTTTCTTTTTCCGTCAAAAAAAGTTTTGACGGGCAATATGACGGATAAAAGTGCAGCAACGGGGCGTCCGACTGAGCTTAAACCGAGCAGAATACCTGAAAGAAAAGTCAATTTTGACGGATAATGACGGATTTTGCATTTAACGTAAGCCCAAACGGCAAGCAGAATCAAAAAGGTAGTGATACTCTCTTGCAGAATACAGCAGTCATAAAGCATCAAAGGCGCATAGAGCGCATAAAGTATTCCGGTACAGAGGGCGGTTTTTCTTTTGCCCCACATCATCAGCACCAGATCGGCAACGAGAACGGCACCGGCGATACCGGCAAGGTTCTGGATCAGGATGACAACAGGAATACAATGCTCTTTACCGTTGAAGAGCCAGACGAGATAAATCAGAAAACGGTGAACGACAAAAAGCGGTAAAGATTCCCTGCCCTGTCCCCACTCCGAAAAACGCAGG
>JAZRBX010000325.1:0-7057 GCA_045635285.1 Victivallaceae bacterium | reverse complement strand
GCATTTCCTGTTCAAAAACGAAGCCGTCGGGGCGTTTGTAGATGAGATTGGGTTTGTCGGAGCCGAGGCGTTCGACGAGACCTTTGGCGAGAACCTGTTCGTTGTCCATCTCAAAGAAGGTGAACTTCATGGATGAACTTCCTGCATTGAGAACCAATACTTTCATTTTTTCGATCCTTTTTGTATTAATGGTTTATGTTATTTTTTTCTGAAAATGATACGGGCTTTGGTGAGGTCGTAGGGGGACATTTCCAATGTTACTTCATCACCGGGCAGAATGCGGATGAAATTGAGCCGCATTTTGCCGCTGATGTGAGCGTTTACAGTATGTCCGGTGGGGAGTTCGACCTTGAACATGGTATTGGGCAGAAGCTCCTTTACGACACCGTCGACCTTGATTACATCATCTTTGGCCATGTTAAAATCTCCGGTTTATTGTCTGTTATTAAAATGGTATGTTCAAAATGAGCGGAAAGACTTTTGTCTTTGGTACGGACGGTCCAATGATCGAAACGGTCGATGGAAACTTTTTCCGTGCCGAGATTGAGCATGGGTTCGATGGCAAGCACCATGCCTTTCTGGAGTTTGACGCCGCGTGAAGCCATGCGGAAATTGGGAATTTCCGGAGGTTCATGGAGTTTGATACCGACGCCGTGTCCGACAAAATCTCTGACGATGCCGAGTTTTTGAGATTTGGCGACTTTTTCGATAGCGGAGCATACGTCATTGAGGTAATTGCCGCAGACAGCCTGTTCAATACCTGCCATGAGGGCGGCATTGGTAGTTTCGAGAAGCATTTGAACTGCTTGCGGCGGATCTTTGCGGAGAGCGAAAGTCAAAGCTGTATCGCCCAGCGCTCCGTTTATTTCAACGCCGACATCAATACTGACAATATCATCTTCGGTAAGAATTCTGTCGGCTCTGCCGATGCCGTGAACAACTTCTTCATTTACGGAAATGCAGATATGACCGGGGAAACCGCCGTAGCCGAGGAAAGCACTTCTGCCGTTTTCCTGTGCGATGAGGGCAGCGGCAAGTTCATCCACTTCCAGAGTTGACATGCCGGGGCAGGTGCGGGCAGCGATTTCATCTCTGACCCGCGCGGTAGCTTCGGCGGCAATACGGATGCGTTCAATTTCGCTTTCCGTATGAATCACATAATTGAGAGCCATTAAAACAACTCTTTCTTCAAAAGTTCCATAGACTCAGCTTTGTCCATGTCTTTAAGTTCGACCATTTTTCCGGTAGTGCGGTAATAATCGATGACGGGTTGAGTTTGTTTATAGAAAACAGACAGACGGTTTTTAGCGGTTTCGAGAGAGTCATCGGCGCGCTGATAAAGTTCGCCGCCGCATTTATCGCAGATGCCTTCGACTTTGGGGGGCATGCCGAGATTGTTGAAAACTGCGCCGCATTTGCAGCTCAAGCGGGAGGTGAGACGGGCGAGCAGAGTTTCATCTTTGACATTGAAAAAGACAACTGCATCAAGATTCATGCCGAGATCAGCGAGAACTTTGTTGAGCAATTCTGCCTGATTGAGAGTACGGGGGAAGCCGTCAAGGATGAATCCCAGTTTGCAGTCATCCTGTGCAAGGCGTTCTTTGACCATGCCGACAACGATTTCGTCAGAAACAAGACCGCCTTCTTTCATGATGACGGCAGCCTGACGGCCGAGTTCGGTATCACGTTTGATCTCGTCGCGGAGAATATCACCGGTTGAGATGTGGGCGAGTGGGGCAAGTTCCATCAAAAGATTGGAGATGGTTCCTTTTCCGGAACCGGGTGCGCCGATGAAGATAAGATTTTTTTTGTTCACGGTTTTTCCCTTTCTTTAAATATGGTTAAATAAGAAAATCGCAAATTTTTTCGATATTGGCTTTGACTTCGGAGCTGTCGGTCATATTTTTGACAACTGCGCAATTTTCAGCAAGCTCATTGTCGCCTCTGATGACGACGAATTTTGCGTTATTGTTGTTGGCTGAACGCATTTGAGCTTTCATGGAGCGGTTTTCGACTTCGAGAGCGACATTGAAACCTTTTTTGCGGAGCATGCCGGCAAGCTTGATATTTTCTTTGCGGGCGTTGTCGCCGAGAGATACGAGATAAATCAAATCTTTTCCGTCGTCGGAATTTTGGATATTGAGATAATCCTGCACCATGATCAGACGTTCAATGCCTGCTGCAAAACCAACCCCTTTGACCGGACGGGTCTGGCCGGGAAGATAGAGTTCGTATCTGCCGCCGCCTGCAATGGCAATGGAGCTGCCGAGAGAGGTGTGAGCCAGTTCAAAAACGGTATGAACATAATAGTCAAGACCTCTGACCAGCATGGGATCTACAATGTACGGAACTTCGAGAGCGTCCAGAGTTTCGCAGACGGTTTTGAAATAATTGCGTGATTCTTCGCTGAAATACAAACGGTAATCGGGCGCATCTTTAATGATGTCGCGGCAATTCTGCTGTTTGCAGTCGAGGATGCGCCAGATATTTTTTTCAAGGCGGACCTTGCAGTCATCGCACATGCAGTCGATATGTTTTGAGAAATAATCTTTGAGAGCTTTGCCTGATTCGACTCTGTCTTCAGCCACGCCGCGGCTGTTGATGCGGATTTCGACATCTCTGATGCCGATTTCCTGCAGAAAATGATAGAGCATGGCGATACATTCTGCGTCGAGTTCGGGAGCGATTCTGCCGACATTTTCGACGCCGATCTGGTGAAATTCACGGCGGCGTCCGGCTGCGGGGCGTTCGCCGCGGAACATCGAACCATGATAAAAAACTCTCTGTTCAACGCCGTTCATTACGTCAGTGGTAAGCAGAGCGCGCATGACGCCTGCGGTTCCTTCGGGGCGGAGGGTCAGGCTTCTGCCGCCTCTGTCTTCAAAAGTGTACATTTCTTTCTGGACGACTTCGGTATCGTCGCCGAGGCCGCGCTGAAAGACTTCTGTGTATTCAAAAGTCGGAGTGCGGAGTTCGCCGTATCCGTAGCGTCCGAAAATATCGGCACCTGTTTTTTCTATTTTGCGGTATCTTGCACTCTCTTGGGGGAAGATGTCCGCAGTGCCGGGGACCGGGGAAAATTTACCCATAAAAAACCTCTGTGTTCATAAATAAAAAACAGCCATTTCATCTTTTAAAGAAAATGACTGAAAGGACGATTCGGGAAAAATCTCAAATCGTCCTTTTGTGTAAAATTATTTGATTTTTTTGGTATTGAGCTGTTCGACAGCTTCTTTGAGTTCTTTGCCGGCGCGGAATTTGACAACGGCGCGTTCGGGGATGACAACTTCGTTTTTGGGTTTATTGGGGTTGCGGCCCTTGCGGCTTTTGCGTACTTTGATCTCGAAAACGCCGAAGTTGCGGAGTTCGATGGTGTTTCCTGCCATGAGATCGGCTGCGATAAAATCAAGGGTGCACTGAACTACTTCTGCGACATCGCTCTGGATAAAACCTGTTTCTTCTGCGATTTTTACGACCAAATCACGTTTTGTCATTTTTATTTTTCCTTTCTTTAAATAATATAATATTGAAACAAAACATAATATAAAACATCAAAAACGGCAAAATCAAAGTGTTTTCGGCAAATTGAAATTGTCATCTATATAAAATAATACAAACTTTCAGATATTCAACAGGTTAAACGATAAAAAAACGAAATTTTTTTTTGAACTTTTTTAAAAAACGGACTTGAAAAATGAAAAAAGTGTAATATATTGTATGTATGCAGTTTGTAATTGGATGCATATCGCTTTTCCACCGCTCGTGTGTCCGTTACGAAAAAATCGGGAGAAAACGGTTTTTTGACTGCGTAGTGTAAAACTTGGCGTTGGTTACCAATTTTTTTTAAAAAAAGAAGATTGGCAACTCCGGGTTTTTTGTGTATTTATAACAAAGTGTTTCTGTTTGAAAAAAACAGAAAATGCAGTCGAAAGGATCCGAACGTCCCGCAGATTGCATAAATAATCCGAAAAAGGGGATTTTTTATGAAAGTCAGAGCATCAGTCAAACGCAGATGCGAGTATTGCCAGATCGTCAAACGCAACGGCGTGATCCGTGTCATCTGCTCGCATAACCCCCGCCACAAACAAAGACAAGGTTAATAGAAGGAACTAAACTATGCCTCGTATCATCGGTATTGAAATTCCCGGTAACAAATACATCGAATATGCATTGCGTTACCTCTATGGAATCGGTCCTGCAAAAGCTTTGGAAATCGTCGAGCGCTGCAACATTCCCCGCGACATGAAGGCCAAAGATCTCACCCAGGAAATGATCTCAGCAATCACTGTCATTGTTCAGAATGATATCCTCGTTGAAGGTGATCTTCGTCGGGCTATCTCTGCGGATATCCGTCGTCTTCAGCAGATCAACTGCTATCGCGGTATCCGTCACCGCAAAGGACTTCCCGTCCACGGTCAGCGTACCAAAACCAACGCCCGTACCCGTAAAGGCAAGAAGTCTACAGTCGGTGCTATCCGCGACAAAACTCAGCGTCGTTTGGCAGCCAAGGGTTGATCCCCGGGCAGCTTGAACCAAACGGTAAATCAAGAACAACACTGAACTAAAGTTAGGAAATAAAATCATGGCTGAAGAACTCGATAAAAATATCGAAGCTGCCGCAGAAACTGCCGCTGCCGAACCCGCTGTCAAACAGGGTCGTGCAAAATCCGGTCGCTATATTCCCTCCGGTATCGCTTTCGTTTTGGCAAGCTTCAACAATACAAAAGTTACTATCACCGACCTTCACGGCAACGTTCTCTGCTGGTCAACCGGTGGTAAAAACGGTTTTAAAGGATCACGCAAAAGCACCGCTTATGCAGCTCAGGTCATCGCCGGCGACGCTGCCAAAAAAGCCCAGCTTTTGGGTATGAAAGAAATTGAAGTCCGCATCAAAGGACCCGGCGCAGGTCGTGAATCCGCTGTCCGCGGTATCGCTGCTGCCGGTCTCGAAATCAACTGCATCAAGGATATTACTCCGGTTCCGCACAACGGATGCCGTCCTCCGAAAAGACGTCGTGTCTGATTCTCTTATTTGTATATAGTAGTAAACAGTTTTAAATTTAAATACGATTGGAGGATGATATGACATCTATGATCGGATTCCCGATGCCCGAAGCAATTGTGATTGATGAAAGTACCGCAAGCGAAACTTATTGTAAATTTACCGCTGCTCCCTTGCAGAGCGGATTCGGACACACTCTCGGTAACGCTTTGCGCCGCGTACTGCTCTCATCTATGGAGGGTGCAGCAATCTGCTCCGTCCGTATCGATGGTGCAAAACATGAATTTGATTCACTCGACAGCGTTGTAGAAGATGTAACCGAGATCGTACTGAATCTCAAAAAAGTTCATCTGAACCTCGTTGGTGCCGCCAGCAAAACTCTCGAGATCAAGAAAGACAAAGCAGGTCCCGTTACCGCTGCCGATATCGTCAGCGACGGTACTGTTGAAGTCCTCAATCCCGATCAGTTGATCTGCACTCTGGACAAAGATGTTCCCTTCCATGCCGAAATTGAAGTTATTAAAGGCAAAGGTTACATCCCGTCAGAAAAAAGTTCTGTTGCCCGTACAATCGGTACTATTCCGGTTGACTGTCTGTTCAGCCCCGTAACCCGTGTCAATTATCAGGTCGGCTCCGCACGCGTCGGTGAAGAAACTGAAATGGACAGTCTGGTTATCGAAATCTGGACCGACGGCAGAATTGCTCCCAAAGATGCATTGGAACGCTCCGCACAGATCCTGCGTGAACATCTGCAGGTCTTCCTGAGCGGTGAAGAAAGCAAGAAAGACAGCGTCGCTCTGCCCGAACATGAAATGAAACTTTTCCGCGTTCTGGCTCAGGATGTTGAAGTCCTTGACCTTTCTGTCCGTGCAATGAACTGCTTGAACAGTGCAAACATCAAACTCATCGGTGAGTTGTGCAACAAGACTGAAAGCCGTATGCTGAAATACCGCAACTTCGGTAAGAAGTCTTTGGATGAAATTAAAGAAAAAATCGAAAAAATCGGATTGAGCCTCGGCATGACTTACAGCGACAATATTACCGCTGCTCTCGAAAGAGAATCAGAAAAGGCCCGTCTTGATAACGAGGAGAATAAATAATGCGTCATCGTAAACATACTTTCAAAATCGGTCGTACCGGTTCACATCGCAGAGCTATGCTTGCCAATATGGTCAGCAGCCTGATCGAACACGGCGAAATCAAAACTACCGTTGTCAAAGCCAAAGAAGCAAGAATTTTTGCTGAACGTCTTGTTACTATGGCAAAAAGCGGTACTCTGCATCATCGCCGTCTGGCCATCGCCAGACTCCGCAATGTTGAAGCTGTCCGCAAACTTTTTGCAGAAATCGCTCCCAACTATGCAGAACGTAACGGCGGTTACACCCGCATCATCAAACTTGGCCGTCGTCAGGGTGATGCTGCTGAAATGTGCCTCTTCCAGTTTGTTGAAGCCGGTGCACCTGCTAAAAAAGACTGATTAAAAAGTGGTATAACCACTGATAAATAGTCAAATCAAAAGGGCTGTTGCAATAAGCAACAGCCCTTTTTTTGTAAGCTCTGTTTTCGTTAAGCGGGAATTTATGAATAAAAATTTAAAAAAGAGCGGACGGAGGAAAGACCAGAAAGGCATTTCTGCCGAACTGTTTTTTTCTCCCGCCTTTTTATATGCTGACCGGCGAAAAAATATGTTTTTCAGCAGTTGATATAACAGAAGAATCCTTCATTTATTTCAGGGATTGAAAAAGTCAGAGTTTCCGCATCCTGAATAAATTCAACTTCGCTGTTATCAGCGATATTGATGATGGATTTGACTTTGTTTTTGAAACAGAGTTTGATCGTTACATCTTTGAGCGGGATTACCGGAAATTCATTCTGGTAATTGACGGCGGCAAAAATGAATTTGTCAGGTTCATTGGTCTCAAGAAATGTTATTTCGGTTGATTCGGAGAGATTTTTTGTTTCTGCGACAAATTCGGGAAGGTATGATTTCAGAAATTTTTTGGCAAAATTCTGCTGGGTATATTGACGGTGAATCAATATTGCAGGAGCGAGATA
>JAZRBX010000324.1:0-10656 GCA_045635285.1 Victivallaceae bacterium | reverse complement strand
TTTTCAAATTCTCCGTTTGAGCGGTTTTCTGTAAGGAGCGGTTTGCGTGTAAGCAGCAGAGATTCTCCCTGCTGTTTATGCCAGATGGGCCATGTGGTTCGGACTGCCGGCTTGACAATTCCCCAATCGGGAAGATTGCTTCCAAGCACGCTGTCGTTTGACATCCAGTGTACATATTTGAATTCAACCTGTTTGAAATCGACTTTGCCGTCCCTCGCGGGGTCATAAAAGCGATAAGTTATTTTGCCGTTTTTGTCAGGTTTGGGTTTATTGTCCCAAGAAAAAAGTTCATGAGAAACTGCATGTCCTGATTTGAGAGGTGCGTCATTTGGGGATAATTCAACAGTTGTCCACTTGGTCAGGTCATCCAAAGATGCCTCCGCACGGAATTTACGCGAGGTGGCGGAGCGGAAATGATTATCCAGAGCGGTGAAATCCACAAGGATTTTATTATCTTTGAGCGTCATTCCTGTTCCGAGCTGCATCAGCAATTCAGGATCGTGATGATCTTGCGTAACTTTAAAACTTTCTGCCTGTGCAGGAATGAAAGTGATATTTTTGTGATTCGCCAGATAATAGTCATCAGGAAACAGAAGTTTTTGTCCTGTCATATCACTGTTTTGAGCAAAAACAGGATCGGGAGTTGTTGTGCGGCGGAGCAGTCTGCGCATGGTGCCTTTGACTTTTTCTTTTGGGCGGCTCCAATCTTCAATTTCTGCGACATAGTGTCCTTCGGGGAGGTTTTTGATTTCAAAAAGCACTGTATTTCTGCCGGGAGTCAAAGTCTGTTTTAATTGAGTAATTACTTTGCCATTGAAGCGTTCGCTCAAAACGATACGGACAGGAATCGGATTTTTTTCAGAATTGAATACATGCAGTTCTGCAAAATCTTTTTCAAGTTCATAAACAGGAAGTTGAAATTCACCGCTTATTTTTTTCTGGAAAATTTCATCTTGAGTTTGACGGCTGAAAAATTTTGTGCCATAAATACCGATTTCGGAAATGGTATCTTTTATTTTTCCGGCACACTCAAAATAAAATGTCTTGAAAGTATCTGCTTTGAAGTCTATCTGCCGCAAATTTTTATCAATATTGACAAAATCTCCGTCTTTTGCCAAAGTTTTGATTTCTCCTGCGTTATTCACAGCTTTTATATTGACTTTCATATCCGGATTTGCTGCAAAACGGATGGAACTTACTTCACTTTTCGGCACCAGAGTATATTGCAATATACCTTTTCTGCCTGTAAGAGCCATTGTTCCGTCAGAATTTTTCTGCATGCCTTTGAGTTTCAGTTCAGCACTTTCAGCGGCATTATCGCGATTGGCAATTTTGGTATAAGCGGCATACCTTATTTCCAGATTGTCAATGACTCCGACTGTATTAAGAGGCAGGACTGTGCCGAAGCGTAATTTCAGAGGAGGTTCTTTTAAAAGCATGGGCATTACCGCACTGCAAGTTACACTACCGTCTGCGGCAGTCAATCTGGCAACACATGTTTTTTCTGCTGCATTGAATTCAACTTCTATATGCGACCAGCCTTCAGGGATCATTACTCCTGTTGACCCCCAAACACCTTTGGAGTCAAACATTTTGAGATTGTTTGCTCCTTCGAGATTGACTCCAGCAATAAATTTATCGTTTTTGCCGAGCAGAAGACAGAAAGTCCGTTCCGCACGGTGCAAAAAAGCATCAAAACTCAAAACATAATCCCTGTTTTCCGGCATCGCATGCAGCCCGGAAAAATCAAAAACATGTCCCTCAAATCTTTTAATGCAGAGAGCTTGTGAGTATTTCGGATCATCAAAACGTACTATTGTTGAGTGAGGCATTGCCAGTCCTGACCATTTGCATAAGCCGTCTGCCTGACCGTTTAATATTTTAGATACAGAGAAAAATTTATGATCTTCAAAGTCTTGCTTAAGCCAGAGTTCAGGATATTTTCCACTTGCCGCACACAATGAAAGTGCGACAAACGACAGCAACAGAAAAAATATTTTTTTCATAGATAAATTTTTAGAATATATCAGTCATCTGCCTTGACGGTCCAGAAGCCTTTTTTGTTATTTGTGTTATATTTGATAATGTCTTCAGAAGCGACATGTCCGTCGCACATTGTCATATTGAGTTTGTTGCCGTGACGGTTTTCAATATATTTATAACCGCTGGCAGCAAGACCTACCAGATCGGGATAAGCATAAGTATGATATGCCTCAATAAGCAGCATAGTACCAGATGAATCGGCAATGGAAGCACCGCGGCGACTTTTGAATTTATTGGAATGATAATCAGAACAAACACCGTAGCCGTCATTTGTCCATGAATATGAACTGGTTGCGATATTGGCAGCATAGGATGATTTGATACCTGACAAAACGAATCCATTAACAGTTTTTGACGGACAAACAGTTTTTCCGATTCCGCTTGCGGCATTGGCAGCATCATTGTCATTTACCAATTCTTCGCCGTAATACGGAGCAATTCTGGCATGCCATCCGTCCAAGACAGTGTATTTTGTACCCATACGTTCAGTCGGGAAAAATCCGTCATTGTCATCCATATACAATGCGAAGTTGATGCCGAGCTGTTTCATATTATTTACACAAGAGGCGTTGCGTGCTCTTTCGCGGGCTTTACCGAGAGCAGGAAGCAGCATACCTGCCAGAATTGCGATGATGGCGATAACTACCAAGAGTTCGATCAAAGTGAATTTCATTGACTTTTTCATTTTTTTGTCTCCTTTATAAGTTAGACGGTTGTGGGGTGAAATATAAAAAATATTGATAATACAAATATTTTTATCGGATATTGTGTTTTTTTTAATAAAATCAGTCAATTTAACGAAACAGTTTACATGCAAATATAAACTATTTATATTTTTACTATACCATATAAATAAAAAATGTCAATAGTTTCCTTATGTTTTTTTATAAAAAAAATTTGCTTTTCGGAGAAAAAAGTGTATTGTAATGTTGTTAAGGAAACAGTTTATATGAAAAAAGCAACAATTTATTCTATTGCCAAAGCAGCAGGTTTGTCCACTGCCACGGTTTCAAAAGTTTTAAACAATCAAGGTGGAATTTCCGAAAAAACAGCCGCAAAAGTTTTAAGTATCGCCAAAGCTTATAATTATCAGCCGCAGCAGAGAAAACAGACAAGTCATACGTTGGGAGTGATCGCATTTCATGTTGGAGAACATCTTCTGACCAAAGCATTTACAACACTCCTTCTTAATGGTGTATGTGCTGAAACTTTTGCCAGCGGCAGGACATTAACATTTATTTCAGTAAACCAGATTGCTGATCTTTCGCCTGAAGAGTTGCGTTGTTTCTGTATAAATCATGGAATTTCAGGGCTTTTTCTGTGCAATGCTTCATGGGATTATCCTTTCTGCCAAGTCGTAAAACAGTCCGGAATCCCGTTTACTATTCTTGCAGACAAAGCTCCGGATGAATGCAATTATTCTTATGTTGCCACTGATAATTATGAATCAACTTATGAACTTATGGATTATATCGCCTGTCTTGGACACAGGGAAATTGCCTTTGTCGGTTTGATTACGGATGAAATTGAGTGCCACAGTGAGCGACTGCGTGCATATCTGGATGTTTTGAAAGCACATAAGCTGCCAATCAGGGATGAATTTATTATAAATCTGCCGGAAACAAGTCAGGAAATTATAAAAAATGAATTGACAAGATTGTTGTCAAGAGCCGTTGTTCCGACTGCAATCTTTTATTGTTCAGAGGAACTTATAAATCTGTTTGCAGTATTGAAGCAAATGAATATAAAAATACCGGAAGATCTTTCGGTTGCCGGATTCAGACTTGAAAAAGATAATGAATTGTTTTTACCGGAAATTTCTTCTGTAGTTCAGCCTACCTGTGAAATCGGAAAAACAGCAGTGAAATTTCTGCTTGATGAAATTGAACACAAAAAAATATCATCAAGTACACTCAAAAATAAAGTAATCTACGGCAGTACTGTAAAAAACTGTAAAACATTGTAATTTTTATTATCCGGTTAAAGATGCCGGTCGAACAGAAGATGGAATAATATAAAATAATGTCGATATTGGGATTTATTACAATTGTGGCGATTTTGTTAAGTACCGACTGGCGTTGGGGGCGAAAAATTCACTCCGCACTCCGAGAATAACCGGTGTTTCAGTAAACTTTGAAAATTGAAACTTATTGCAACACTTTGTTCATAATGCAATAACAACATAAATCCATACAAAAAGTCTGCATTTGACACAAGACAAAAAAAATACCTCTGACTTGATAAATCAGAGGTATTTTATTTTAATTTTTTCAGTCGATTTTTTTGAAATCGTCTTTACGGACACCGCAAATCGGGCAGGTCCAATTTTCAGGCAGGTCTTCAAATGCGGTTCCTGCCGGAATGTTCATGACATCATCACCTTTTTCGGGGTCATAGATGTAGCCGCACATAGTACATACATATTTCTGCATAATTTATCCTTTCTTTTATTGATTTGCCTCTGCAAGTTTTTTGCCGAGGATAACTCCGTTTTCAAAATATTTTTTCAAATCTTCAACTGTCGGCACGAATTTAACAGGCTGCACTTCAAGCGGAAGTTCAAATTTCATTTCCGCAAGTTCCGCATAAATCTTTTTAGACGCCTCTCCGCTCCAGCCGAATGAACCGAAAGCATAGCCGATTTTGTTGGTCGTACGCAGCAGTCCACGCATATAAGTCAGCACATCCGCAACCGACGGAAACATCTGATTATTCATCGTCGGACTGCCTATACAGACAAGACCTGCATCCAGGACTGCCGTCATTATATCACTGCGGTCAACAGCGTCAATCGATGTAAGCTGAACTTCAACGCCCGTACTGCGGATACCGTCAGCAAGTGCAACAGCAAGTTTTTCCGTTGAACCCCACATGGTACTGTAAAAAACAATCGCTTTCTTACCCCGTTCACCTGAAGCCATTTGAGCGTAAAGATTCTGAATAAATGAGATCGTTTCAGGAGTTCTGAACAAAGGTCCGTGATCGGGAGCGAGGATTTTCACATCCAAATTGAGTTCGCCCAATGCTTTTATTGCGCCTCTTACCTGATTGGAAAGATGAAGAAGGATATTGGCAAAATATTTTTTCGCCTCATATTCCATAACGGAACGGTCATTCTCATCGGCATAAAGCTTGGACATTGCCAGATGCATACCGAAAGCATCCTGACTGAAAAGCACTTTGTCGTGATCCAGATAAGTTACCATACTGTCGGGCCAATGCAGCATACGGGTTTCAAGCACGCTCAAAGTATTCTTTCCGAGAGAAAGTGTATCTCCTGTTTTAAGCGGGATCACCTCAAAATCCTCTCCGAAATGAGCCTTGAGAACTTTCTCACCCATAACCGAAGCAAAAACTTTTTCCGGTTTGACAGCGGCAACAACTTCGGGAAGACAGCCGGAATGATCGGGTTCGGCGTGATTTGAAACAATATAATCAATTTTTTCAGGATCGATCACCGAAGATATTCTTGCCATCAATTCCGGATAAAACGGTTTTTTGACACAATCGATCAAAGTTATTTTTTCATCAATGATCAAAAAAGCGTTGTAACTTGTACCTCTGCCGGTGCGGTATCCGTGAAAGTTGCGGACATTCCAATCCACAGTTCCGACAAAATAAACGTTCTCGCTGATTTTGACAGCCTGCAAATAATCGTTCATAAATCATCTTTCTGCACGGCAGATTTCCGCGCCGGCAACGGAGACGGATTTTTTCAACTGCCGTCTGATAAATCATTGACTTGTCCCGGAACACCATACCGGAAATTCCGGGATATATTATCTTTGAGATATAATATAACAAGTCAAAATGAAAAATCAACTGTCTGAATGATTTTATTTGCAATTAGTGCATTTTTTTTCTGAACACCAGACGCCGTGAAGATTGCAATAAATCCTTGCGGTAACTGCCGCTTCGGGGGGGACTCCGCAGAATTCTGCTTCAGGGCGTTCATCGTGTTTGAGATGATGGCGGAAAATTTTGTTATTGAAATGAATTTCTATCCAGACGATATGATGCTCTTCAGTCATCGGATGCGGTTCTTCGCCGACAAGCACCTGACAAATATCGCCGTATCTGCGAATGACCGGAACATGTTTTTCAACCTTGCCGTCAGAAACATTTTCGCCTGCGATTTCCATTTCGGCTCCGCAGCAAAGCGGGATACCGATACCGCTCTGCAAGGTTTCAAGGATCAAACCGCATTTTCCGCAGCAATAGATACATTTTTCATCTTTTTTCACTTCCATGACAGCACCTCTCTTTTGGGCGGCATTTCCGCTCTTTTTTCAGCTTCAACGATTTCGCGGCACTCCGGACACATATTTGTGAGTTCAAAGTAATAATTTTCACAACCTATATCCTTGACGATAGATTTGAATTCTTTGTCGATATTGAGTAATGAATCGACTTTGATATTGGTAATTTTGTCGCATCTGGGGCAACGGATATGAAAGTGATGGGACAAGTCGCCGTCAAATCTTTTCTGATGACCGGAAAGCGAAAGTTTCCGTATAGTTCCCATTTTTGCCATTTGTTCCAGATTGCGGTAGACGGTTCCGAGACTGATCTGCGGCAGTTTTTTGCGCAGGTTTTCGTACAGTTTGTCGGCGGTCGGGTGTTCATGGTTCATGCGAAGCTCTTTCAAAATGGCATCGCGCTGGACTGTATGATTCATGATAGATCCTTTTTTTCCGTTAAAAACAACATCTAGACTGCAAAATGCAGTCCGTACACAAGAGGAATGACAAGGAGTTGAGGAGCAGGAGTTTTGTGAGGATGAAGAGTTAAAACACCCCACATGTATAATATTGTATGCAAATAAAATACATGAGTACGGAAAAACAAATTTTCTTCCGGATGTTCTGCTTTACACTATCATATATTCCGAAAAAAACAAATCAAAAACTGAAAAAATCTTCAATCAGAAATAACACTCAATATCCGAATTGCTTATTTTCGTATAATTTCGCCGGGCAAGGTTGTACTGCCGGGAGCGATACTGCGTCCCGGATAAATCAAAGTATTTATCCCGGTATGCACATCTTTGCCTATAACAGCTCCGAATTTGCGTCTTTGAGTATCAACAAGTCTGCCGCCGACAAAAAACTTATGATCTTTACCGTCGTGCCGCAGATTGGAAATCACAGTTCCTGCTCCGAAATTTACATTCGGTGCAATTATTGAATCCCCGGCATAAGAAAGATGACCGATACTGACTTTATCACAAATAATTGAGTTCTTTATTTCAACAGCCTGCCCGATATGACAATTATCTCCGACAGAAGTTTTCCCTCTGATATAAGCATTCGGACCTATTTTGCAATTTTCTCCTATGATAACATTGCCTTCAATGAAAACTCCCGGCAAAAGTACACTGTTCCGCCCCAGATGTATTCTGCCATCAATGCAGACATTCTCTCTGACTGTGCCTTTGATATCATTTTCAATATTTTCCAGCAGTATTTCATTCAAATTCAGCAAATCCCACGGATAGAGCAACTGCTGTGACTCATCATCTGCGGCAATTTCCATGCCGTTGAGATTATTATATGCGGCAACTGAATTATCGTACTTGGAAATTATTTTTATGCCAGCTTCATTTTCCAGAAGATATACAATTTTTTCTGACGGCAGAAAATCACTTCTTATAACAATTTTTTTATCATTATCAACAGTGAAACGGTCTGTAATTATTTCCGCAACCGTTTTCCCGGCAATTTTAAATTGACTTATATCTGCATCAAGCGGATAAACCGACAGCAGATTTGACGGAATAACTTCAACCATTTTTGCCATCCTTTTTCACTGCCAATTCCAAAGATGCCGCATCAACAAGTCGTGCCATCCAATGCTCAACTTTGTCAACAGAAGATGCTTCCACAAGCAGCCTTATTTTATTTTCCGTACCGCTGTAACGAACAATGACCCGCCCTGAACTGCCGAGCGACTGCCTGCACGATTCGACAACCCTGCCGAATTGTACAAGTTCTTCCACAGGTCTCTTGTTTTCGACTTCCAAAGAAACAAGCTGCTGCGGAAAAACTCTCATGAAATTTGCAAGTTCACTGAGCCGTTTATTCTGCTTTTTCATATATTTTAAAACATGCAATGCACTGATAAGTCCATCCCCCGTCGTTGCATAATCCATAAAAATGATATGCCCTGACTGTTCTCCGCCGATATTGAAATCCCCCTCTTTCATGCGTTCAATGACATAACGGTCTCCGACATCGGTTATTTCAGTATTGATTCCTGCTTTTGTCATTGCTTCAAGCAATCCCATATTGCTCATTGAAGTAACAACTATGGAATTGCCTGCCAATTTGCCACGCTGTTTATAATCAAGTGCCAGCATGCCGATTATACGGTCGCCGTCAACAATATTTCCATTTTCATCACAGAAAATAACTCTGTCAGCATCTCCGTCAAGAGCGATACCGGCATCAGCACCGCATTCTCTGACCATACGGCACATGGATTCAGGATACAGTGCGCCGCATTTCAGATTGATATTTGACCCGTTAGGCTGCACTCCGATTTCAACTACGTCAGCACCGAGTTCCCGCAAAACAAGAGGTGCAATGGAATAAGCAGCTCCATTGGCACAGTCAACGACTATTTTCATACCGTTCAGAGAATAATTCCGTATGGAACTTTTGGAAAATTCAATATATCTGCCGCGTGCATCATCTATTCTGAATGCTTTTCCGATTCTTTCGCTGGCAATAATTTTCCCGAAATCTGAATTTTCTATCCGCTTTTCAATATCAGCTTCCACGGCATCCGGCAGCTTAAATCCGTCGGCTCCGAATATTTTAATTCCGTTGTCAGATGCAGGATTATGACTTGCGGTTATCATAATGCCGCAGACCGCTCCCATGGATTTTGTCAGATGTGCCACAGCAGGGGTCGGCATCGGACCGACAGCCAAAACATCGACTCCGACACTTAAAATCCCGCTTGTAATTGCAGATTCAAGCATATAACCGGACAATCTGGTATCTTTGCCTACAATGACCCTGCGATGTTTGTCATTCTGATTTGAGCCGAGACATGCGGCAGTAGCTTTGCCTACGAGCAGTGCAGTTTCAGGTGTGATCGGATAAATGTTCGCTTTGCCGCGAATGCCATCTGTACCAAATAATTTTCTCATTCGATTCTCCCTTGTTAAAATGAGTTGATAAAACAAGCCGTCTGTGAAAGTATGATCAAGGAACAGAACATGAGAAATCTGCAAGTTAAAAATCTGCATTCGATAAAAGATTGCGGCAATAAATCTATCGTCACCACCAGCACCGGAATACAGTTCAAACTCTCCTCATGCTGTCAGGGAGAAGAACTAAACGTTTTTTTCAAACGCCCAACACTAATTTTGATCTTTTTCTGATCGGCATTTTTTAAAATAGCATGAAAATATTCATTTTTCAAGCATTTTTATCAAAAAAACTGTGCAGTTGATATATTTCACGCCGTAAATCAGAAGACAGACAGCAAACAAAATTTCTGCCAATCAGGAAGTCATGACTTTTTTGCCGCAAAAATCAAACGCCCTGCATATTTTGCATTTTTCCGAAAAATTTTTTAATTTTTTTTCAAAAAAAACTTGCGAAAAGTGGCTTTATGATGTATAATAGGGGAGAAAAGGGTTAATTAGGTGAATTTAGGTATGAAAAATCTGCAAATGTTTGATAATGAGACATTTTTCTTCGGCGAGCACGAACACTCTCTCGACTCGCAGGGGCGTCTTACCATTCCGAGCGACTGGCGTCGTGACGGGGAGACCCGTCTTATACTCATGCCCGGAAGAAACAAAGATTTGCTGCTGTACCCCTTTGAAACCTTCAGGGAATTCCTGCAGAAAGCAGGCAAACTCTCGCTCGCAAATAAAGAATTGCAGGCCGCTCTCGCCCGTATCGGCGCCAGAGTCAGAGATTGCCGTTGCGACAAGCAGGGACGAATCAAGCTTGACAAAAACATGCTTGACTCCATCGGCGTTTCCAATCAGTTGAAAATGATTGGCGCCATGACCCACATAAGATTGTGTTCACTTGAAACATGGCAGGACTCTGACAATCTCGGAGATGATGCATATTTCGACGAATTCAAGAAAATTACAGATTCAGTAACAAATTTCGTCTTTCCGGGAGGAATTTGATGGCTGAGATGCTGGAACATTATTCAGTGCTGATGCAGGAAGTTGCACAGTTCCTGAATTTCAGTTCCGATGGTGCCAAAATGATTGACGGCACTTTGGGAAATGGAGGACATACCCTCAACGCTCTCCAAAGATGCAACTCATTGAAAGTCATCGGGATAGACAGAGATATACAGGCGATAGAACGCGCCTCAAAGCGTTTGAATGACTTTAAAGACAGAGTGATTCTCCATCACGGTGTCTTTTCTGATATTGAGGAAATTGCCGCCGAAGAAGGCTGGCACGGCGATGTCGATGCAGTTCTGCTGGACATCGGAGTGTCAAGCCCGCAGCTCGACGACGGCAGCAGGGGTTTCTCCTGGCGTATGGACGGTCCGCTGGACATGCGCATGGACAGAAGAAGTCCGCTCACTGCCAGCAGGATACTCAATCAATATGAAGAGGCGGACTTGTGC
>JAZRBX010000323.1:0-3674 GCA_045635285.1 Victivallaceae bacterium | reverse complement strand
GAGAACGGCTTTTTCGCGTTCAAGCACAGGACGAACCTTTTCATTGAGGTAGCGTTCAACCTGTTCGGGGGCACAGCCGATGAAATCCTGCGGGTTGACAATGGCATCAAAATCATCTTTGATCGAAGCGAAAGCCGCATCATTGCGGAGGCGTTCAAGCAGATCATTATCTCCGCCCTCTTCCTTGATACGGCGTGCAGCCGCCATTGAGTGTTCACGGATGACCTCATGCAGTTCCTGACGGTCGCCGCCTTTTTTGACAGCCGCCATCATCAGGTTCTCGGTTGCCATGAAGGGAAGTTCGGCACGGACGCGTTTGGCAATGACATTGGGCCAAACCTGCAGACCGTCGGTTATGTTGATCAAAGTTGAAAGAACGACATCGGCAGTCAAAAATGCTTCACTCAATGCCAGACGGCGGTTTGCGGAATCGTCAAGAGTGCGTTCAAACCACTGAACGGAATGAGTTTGAGCACAGTTGAGCGGCAGATTCATCAAATAACGGGAAAGAGAGCAGACACGTTCACTGCGCATGGGGTTGCGTTTGTAAGCCATGGCGCTGGAACCGATCTGTTTTTTGCCGAAGGGTTCTTCAAGTTCGCGGAGATTGGCAAGCAGACGGATATCGGTTGCCATTTTGTGAGCGCTCTGACCGATACCGGAAAGCACACTCAAAACTTTGTAATCAACTTTACGGGTGTAAGTCTGACCGGAAAGGTCAATGATTTTGTCAAATCCCATCTTTTTGGCAACGCGCTGTTCAAGTTCTGCAACCTTGCTGTAATCACGGTTGAAAAGAGCGAGAAAACTTGCCTGTGTACCGGTAGTACCTTTGACGCTGCGGAAGGGGAGATTGGCACTTTCAAATTCAAGTTCTTCCAGATCCAGCATGAAATCCTGCAGATAGAGAGCAAAACGTTTGCCGACAGTTGTCAGCTGTGCAGGCTGGTAATGAGTAAAGCCGAGAGTCGGCATTGAACGGTACTTGTCGCAGAAATCAGCCAGCTGGGAAATAAGTTTCAAAAGTTTTGCTTTCAAAATTTTCAAACCGTCACGCATCTGGATAAGTTCAGTATTGTCTGTAACATAACAGCTTGTGGCTCCGAGATGGATGATCGGCATTGCTTTGGGGCACTGCTGACCGAAAGCATGGACATGACTCATGACATCATGACGCAATTCTTTTTCAAAAGCTTCGGCGACATCGAAATTGACATCTTCGATATGCTGACGCATTTCAGCGATCTGCTCATCGGTAATATCCAGACCGAGAGCCTGTTCCTCTTCCGCCAGAGCGATCCAAAGTTTTCTCCATGTGGAATGTTTTTTGTGGGGTGACCAGTTGTAATTCATTTCGGGTCCGGCATAACGTCCGGTCAACGGGTTCTGGTATGAATTGTAGTCCATAAAACAGCTCCTTTTTGTTTTTTTTATATTTTTTTGTCAAAAAATCAAATAATTTTCTTGAAGATTCCGCATTTTAGATTATCGTATATAAAATGCCGAAAAAACGGAACATTTTAAAAACGGAAAAAAATCCGCCGAAAAGTGTTCCTATTATAATTTAACATTTTTTCGGCATTAAGCAAGGACAATTTTATGGAAAATGATGATTTTGAGATAATTTTAACTGTAAAAGAGCTTGACAAATGCTGTTCCTTCTATCAAAATCTGATACCGGAACTGAAAACCAGCACCGCAAGCAACTTTCTGATGAAATTTCTTCTGCCATGCGGCAGAATACTGACTATCCGCACTCCGGACCCCATCAATGCCGATGATGTTCCGGAAAAAACCGTTCTGAAACTCCAAATGGATCAGGACGACATCGGTCAGGCCGCAATCTTTCTCATGCAGCACAATTTTCCTTTTCACATCGATGGTGATACCATGGAAATATCCGACCCGTCGGGAAATAAAGTGCTGATAAACATAAACGGCAAATGCGATTTTGACTCCTTGCACAAAGAAGAGAAAACACAAGTAGTGCAAATATCGTAATACCAACGATTTAGCATTTTCAAAAAGACAGGATTTTTTATGGATTATATATATTCAGTAAAACTCGAAAACGGCATCAAACTGGAAGTCAAAGGTGCTGATTCACTCGACCTCCAAGTTCAGGACCAGTGCGTTTTCCGCCGTTCATTCTATCAGGATATGGGCACGGTAATCAGAAAATTCAGAGAAGCAACCGACCACGAAGATCCCGATATGCCGGTTGCCATACGCAAAGCAACCATGCACGATTTAAGCTCCGCCACAGAAAACAATATGCGCAGCAAAAATGCATTGCGTACAACACAGAATTTCGTTGACAATCTGAAACTGGAAATGAAACTGCTGAATGCACATTACTCCTTGGACGGCAAGCAGTTAATGATCCAGTTCACCGCCGACGGCAGAGTTGATTTCCGCGAATTGGTCAAAGAGTTGAGCCAAACATTGAATACCCGCATCGAACTCCGTCAGATCGGCGTCAGAGATGAAAGTGCAATCTACGGCGGAATATTCATCTGCGGTCAGGAACTCTGCTGCAGCCGCTTTCTCAAAAACTTTGACTCCATCAATGTCAAAATGGCAAAAGAACAGGACCTGTCACTCACCCCCAGCAATATTTCAGGCGTCTGCGGCAGGCTCAAATGCTGTCTGAAATTTGAACACGACGGGTACCTCGAACTCGAAAAGACCATGCCTCACCGCGGAGAAATATGCAACACCCCCGACGGCAAAGGCCGCATTACCGACAGAAATCTGCTCACCCAGACCGTCGTGGTTACTTTCGACAACGGAAATTCAAAAAGATTCCCCGTTTCTGAAATCAATATCATTGACCGCAACTCCCAACACAAAAAAGACAATTCCGACAAGTAAGGTCATTTATTTATGTGCAGTTTTTTCCCGGTTTCAAAACAGGAAATCACCGATTGGAACGGAGAAGATACCGATTTTCTGCTGCAGCTTGATTCTCACGGCATTTTTCCCGCTCCAAACGAAAATGAAGAAGATTTCCGTCAGCGTCTGCTGACTGAATACGCATACTGCGAAAAAATTGCGGCAAATCACGGAAAAAACGGAAAAATACTGCTGTACTCCTCGCCTGACGGTTCGGATAGACTTGAAACTTCCGAAAAGGACCGCATTGCAAATTCACTATTTGCACCTGCATGGGAGAAAACACAACAGCTATACAATTTCGCAGTCGATTATGTGCCCGGATTCTATCTCTATGAAAAAGTCGGTATGCTCTGGGGCGGCTGTTCCCTCTATGATGACGAAACCCAGATGAAAGTCTTTCTCCTGCGGCCCGTTTTCAAGCAGAAGGACCGCTTTCTGATTTATGACCGCACGGAACTTATCGCCCATGAACTCTGCCATTGCGCCCGTCAGGTATTGAACGACCATGACATAGAGGAATATTTTGCCTACCAAACGAGCAAGAGTACATTGCGCCGTTATCTCGGAAACTGTTTTATCAAAGAGTTTGACGCCATACTTTTTCTGCTTCCTGCCCTGCTTCTTCCGGTGGCGCAGGCGGTCAGAAATTTTGTTTTTCCGGCTCTGCCGATATTTCCTTTCTGGTTGTTTCTCGGAGCGGTACTCGGTTTTTTCCTGATCCGCAACCACCGCAGTTCATCAGCAGTTGCCAAAGCGGGGAAAAAACATTCTGCTTT